>CAIYBQ010000227.1 GCA_903924445.1 uncultured Armatimonadota bacterium
ATACAGGACCTTGGTACGTCACTATCAACAAAAAAGGAATCAGATAATGCGAAAATCCGCATTCACACTCATTGAACTCCTCGTCGTCATCGCGATTATTGCGATCCTCGCAGCGATTCTCTTCCCTGTCTTTGCACAGGCGAGAGCAAAAGCAAAGCAGGCAACTGACCTGTCAAACCTCAAGCAGATAGGCCTCGCGGCTATGATGTATATGCAGGACTATGATGGGCGCCTGGTCCCATATGGCATCCGGGATGCCTCTGGTGGAACGCCTCACTGGATCAACCTATATCAGCCTTATATCAAGAATCGCAGTTTGTTCAGGTCACCATCGGATCGTTCAACGCTCAAATGGGCACAGACGGAAGATGAGTGGACTGCATCCACGACACATCCAACACTTGGTAACCTACGGCGAACTTCATACGCCATAAACACATACCTTTGGAGCTCGAACGAGACCGACTATCCAACCTACACATTCTTTGGTAGCGATAGTCAGGTCAATCTCCCGGCAAGTGTTGTGTACATGACAATGAATGCAAAGGACAGGCGAATAATTCCCTTCTACCCGATGTGTTGGGGGACAACGGACCTTGACCCAGCGCCAAACTTCAAGTGTGGTACCCGTCGGACATGGGATGCAGTAAAAGGTCAGCCCAACGACATTGATGTCGAAGTGCACAGTGGCGGCGAGAACTACCTTTACATGGATGGTCACGCAAAGTGGGGTAAGTGGAAGCCGCAGTACTGGCAGGACATTCCCAACGGTATCTACTCTGGTAACTTCGATCCAAGGCAGCTCTAAATGCAGAATCAAACAGATATTTGGAGTGCTTTCCAAAACGGCGCTGGCAACCTGACGACTGCACAAAACCTCCCGGTTACATGGTCGCCAAAAACCAATATCGGGTGGAAAGTTGAGCTGACTGGCTACGGCCAGTCAGCACCAGTCGTGTGGAAGTCTCTCGTGCTGGTTACATCGATTCTAGGCGCGAATAAGGAGCAAAATGTTGTTTCTGCATACGATGTGAAATCAGGCAAGCTTCGCTGGCAACAAAAGTTTGCGAGCAGTATGCCAAAACCAGCGCATGACCTGATCAGCCGGGCACCAGCGACACCGTGTGTAGATAAAGCTGGCATCTATGCCTTTTTTGAAAGTGGAGACTTTTATGCGCTAACGCATACAGGTGCAATGCGATGGCAACGGGATATCGGGAAGGACTACGGTAAGCCAAAAAACATTTATGGGCTGGGAACATCTCCAGTGCAAAACCAATCGGACTTGTTTCTGTTGATCGAGGACGAGAACCCAAGTTACTTGCTTCGCATCGACAAGAACACGGGACGCACCTTATGGAAGGCCGATAGAGAACCGCGGACATCGTATTCAACTCCAATCCTGACATCGATGGGCGGCAAAGAGGTCCTTGTACTAAGCTCAACGGGAGTGGTTCAGGCTTACGAAACGAGCACCGGTGCACGGATATGGAGCCTTGATGGATTTTCAGGTAACAAGATTCCAACCCCTGGCATAGGTAATGACCTCATTTTTACCGGAGCAGCGGCAGCCGAGCGAGGTGGAGGGCCATCGAAGTATTCGCCTACCGAATCGAACTGCTGTCTTCGTCTGATGATGTCGAATGGCAAACCGGATGTGGAAATCGTCTGGAAATCCACTAAGGCAAGCTGCGGGATGATGGGGCCTCAGTTTTACCAAGGCTACGTTTACTATGTGAACGCAACAGGAGTGTTGTTCTGCCTGGATGCTAAAACTGGCACAGAGCAGTATTCAGAGCGCATTGGCGATCAGTGCTGGGCGCAAGCGGTATGCAACGGAAACCGACTTTACCTCTTTGGTAAGAAGGGAACCACGACCGTTGTCGAAGCTGGACCAAAGTTCCGAAAACTGGCTACAAACGTACTCTGGGATGAGGCATCTCCACCACTACCCAGAGTACCAACGAATGCGCCGCCTCCCGGAGCAGATGGGGCTGCGCGGGGACTTCCAGGCGGACCCCACGATCCGACACTTTGCGGAGTCGCTGTTGCGCACCACTCACTGTTTTTACGAGTTGCTACCCACCTCTATTGCGTTCGCTAAAGGACTATTTGAATGAACATCAAATCTCTCATCACACCTATTCTTTGCGGCATTGTGATCGCAGCCTCCACGTTATCCGCAAACGCACACGCTGTTTGGGCCACCATTAAGGACGGAAATGTGACGTTTGCATTGCGTCACAACGTCTGGGGAGAATCATATGAACGCTATACAGCCTATGTCTCCGATATCAAGCCAACTGCAGGCAAGAAGAGTATTGAACTTGGAGTGCCTGTGATTGGTGCTCGTAGTGGCAAGCTTCCACAAGGTTCGACAGTTGTAACCGCAGAAGCCAAGCGCGGTGTTGACAAAGGGCAGGAAAACTTTGTTGCGGTCTTTTACGCAAAGGCAGCCATTTCAGAGCGAGCAGCATCTATGAGGGTCGGAAGCGATTTCGAGGTGATTCCAGAAATCAAGGGTGGCAAGGTTCACGTCAACGTTTATCGCACCGGGAAATTAATGAGCGGAGTGAAGGTAAGTGTGTATTGGCCAGGGCGTGAAGAGCCATATATCGCAGAGTCTGATGGCAACGGACATGCTGTTATTGAACTTCCGACTGGTTTTCAAACAGCAGGTGTCGTCGGAGTACATGCAGTTACATATATCGACGAACCCGTTATGTATGAAGGTAAGCAGTACCCGAAGACAGCGATTCAAACGACCGTTAGCTTTCCAATAAAGCTGGCCAAGAGGCGCTAACCATCGTCCGTGGGGGTTGCAGTTTTTCCCCACGGATTGAGAGCTGGCCTCGGTGGTCACGTCCACTAACCAATTAACGTGGTTTGGATTACTGAGGCAACTTCTCCCAGCGTCTCCCGAACGTGCCTCCGTGTCTGTAACCCGGATACAGGACCTTGGTACGTCACTATCAACAAAAAAGGAATCAGATAATGCGAAAATCCGCATTCACACTCATTGAACTCCTCGTCGTCATCG
>CAIYBQ010000228.1 GCA_903924445.1 uncultured Armatimonadota bacterium
CCAAGTTTGCGGTTTCCGGGCATGGCGAGACGGCTCCATTTCTCACATTGGGTCGTAAGGGGCTTTGTGTGGTGTTCGAGCAGAAGCGTCCGGATGGCAAAGGGAATGACCTGATGGCCTCCTGGTCAAGCATGGCGATGACGTGGACCAAGCCAGTTTGTATTGCTCCAAAGGCTGTTGCCAGCGGGAACAGCTATGCCAGTGTGGCAGCGGGTGCGGATGGACTCGTCGCGGCGGCGTGGCTCGATAGCCGTGACAAGAGCGGTGGTGGACCGCACGTCTTTGTTGCGATTTCGGAGGACGGCGGGAAGACCTGGGGGGATGCGTTTAGCGTTGCGGCGGGGGCGTGCCCCTGTTGCCGCCCGGGGATTGCGATCAGCGACAAGCGTGCGATTTCTGTTTCGTGGCGCAATGTCGAAACGGGCGATATCCGCGACATCTTTACGGTCTCCAGTACGGATGGCGGTAAGTCCTTCAGCAAGCCAAAGCTGGTTGCACGCGATGGCTGGCGTGTAAGTGGTTGCCCACATACGGGCTGTGCGCTTGCGTATCAGGGCGAACTTTTGCATGCCGCGTGGTACTCAGCGGGGACTGGGCGGGGCACCAGTGGTGTCCGCCATGCCACAAGTGCATCGCATGGAAATGTCTGGGACAAGCCCGTGATCATCAGTGGGGGGACACTTGATCCCAACCACCCGATGATTTCGAGCATGGAAGGCACTGTGTTGGTGGCTTTCCAGGCACGGCCAACCCGCGGGGATGGCTGGGAGCCGTATTCCGCGCATATTGTTGATGTGACATCCCCGGCGACCCGGGCACGTGGCTTTTCCGAGTGTCCTGCCGGCGGCAAGGGGGTCAGTTATCCCCGTGTCCTCCAAGATGCGATTGGCCGCGCGTGGGTTGTCTCGACAGCTGGTCACAAGGTGACCATTTCCCGGGCGCGTCGGGCGTAAGTCGAACAGATGAACATGAGAAGCACCATCACGGCCATTCACAAGGAGCAACAGACGTTGCCCCTTGGTGTGATGCCGCATGCCTGCCGGACCGCCTTGTTGCGGTTGGTACGCTTGGTGCTTCTCGTCTTGATCGCTTTCTTTGCTTTTGCATCTGTGCCGGCGAATGCCCAGGCCCCTATTTTGAAGTCCGTCACGTATCAACAAGTCATCGATATAGATGACCACCATATGAGTTGTCGGTGTGCATCCTGCAACCCTACCAAGTGTTGCTGCGTGAACGTGAAGTCGTCAGAGCCTGCGTTCCGCCCGCTCTGTGCAATGACGGATACTGAGCTCCGCTTTTCTGCGTCCCGCAGCGTGGCTTGGTCCCCGGTGATGTCAGTCTACATCCCGGTATCAGTATCGAATACTGCCTGCCATGACCTTTGGCGGGCAGCGCACCGGATGCTGACCAAGTGGTCGGCACCTCCTCCAGCCCAGCCGCCGCAAGCGTAGCGGCTCCCAATGCCAGTGGATTCTTCCTGTTGGATCCGCGGGCAGCTGACCGGCTTGGACATCATGTCTTAGGACCGGGAATGCCCAGGCTGGTGCCCAAGCCGGCAGTTCGTGCCGTAGCTCCATCCGAAAACCCACTGCAATTGCAGGTGGAATTAGTCTTGGAACGCGTTGATTTCGCATTCCGATAGATGCTTCATACGTCGCTGTGCGCGTAGTCAAGCACATCGTCAAGATAGTTCACTTTGCAACTTCTCCCAGCGTCTCCCGAACGTGCCTCCGTGTCTGTAACCCGGATACAGGACCTTGGTACGTCACTATCAACAAAAAAGGAATCAGATAATGCGAAAATCCGCATTCACACTCATTGAACTCCTCGTCGTCATCG
>CAIYBQ010000229.1 GCA_903924445.1 uncultured Armatimonadota bacterium
CATTTGGCAACCCTGCAATGACAATCCGCTTCGCACCAGCATCATCTGCCTGATGCAGACACGCATACAACTTTGCTGCAACCACTTTTGGCTGCTCTCCAAGAGGCACAACCCGCTCACCGACAGGCGGATTATCTCCAATCCAAAATGTCCAAACATCAGGGGCCGACAAAGCACCTGGATCTGGTTGCATACCGGATGGCAAAACATCCAAAGGACAGTGGGGAGCATAGTGCCGAAGGGCTTGGCCTGGCGAGCGCGCCGGACCGGTATCGCTCACATCTGCCTTTTCGGCCACCGCAACCACCTCCGCAATGTCCGCTTCCGAAACATCACCAAGCCGCAAAATCACCGCCGACTCGCCAGTGACATCCACGACGGTCGACTCAATCCCGACCTGGCATGCGCCGCCATCGAGGATTAAAAGGTCATCCACCCAAGCTCCAAGCCCGCCTGCCACGTGCTCCGCCTGCGTCGGGGAAATCGCCTCTGAACGGTTCGCACTAGGAGCGGCTATCGGACACCCCGACGCCGCGATCAACGCGAGCGCCCCCGGATGCGCGGGAATCCGAAGACCAACCGTCGTCCCGCCAGCCATGACAATCGAAGGCACATCTGTAGCCGCTCTCACAACAAGCGTCAACGGGCCTGGCCAAAAGCGCTGTGCAAGCTTAGCTGCAATCGGTGTCCACTCCGCAGACAACGCCCGCGCCGAAGCAATGTCTGCCACATGGACAATGACGGGGTTCGTCGATGGACGCCCTTTAGCCGTAAAAATGGCAGCAACCGCACTCGCATTTAGTGCATTTGCACCAAGTCCATAGACCGTCTCCGTAGGAAATGCCACCAACTGCCCGCCGCGTATGCGCGTTGCAGCCTCCTCGAGACCCGCATCCAATGTCAAAATCCTTACAGCCACAGACTTTAGTCTACCAGTGATGCCACTTGCCGAAGTTCTCCGGTAACGCCTTGCTTGATATAACAGAGCATGCATTTTCTGTACAACCCCGAGACACCATCCTCGCTGCGTACAAGTCGCCTGCGTCGCGAGACACAGCTGATGGCTATCGTGCCCCGCCCGATGCGGAGCACGCCCACGATTTTCCTCTGCGGAGATTCGACGATGAAGAATGGAACTCGGGGCCAGCAAGGCTGGGGAGACCCATTTATGCAACGCGTTTCCGGTACAAAAATTGCCGTTGACAACCGCGCCCGCGGAGGACGCTCAAGCCGGACATTTGTCACCGAAGGGCTTTGGGAGAATGTCAGCAAATCCATCCGGACCGGAGACATTGTTTTCCTACAATTTGGGCACAACGATGGCGGAGCTTTGAGCGATCCGCGGCGGCGCGCGAGCTTGAAGGGTAGCGGTGATGACTCTGCGGGCAGCACGGATGCCATGGGCCGCGCGGAAACTGTTTTGACGTATGGTGCCTATTTACGCCGGATGTCCCGCGAGGCAGTTGATCGAGGCGCAAATGTCCTCCTCCTCACACCCGTCCCGCGCAACCGCTGGGCCGGCGGCAAAGTGCTTCGCTCTAGCAGCGACTATGCCCTTTGGACCCGCGAGGCTGGAAAGCTTGCACGCGTTCCTGTTCTTGATCTGAATGCGCTTTTGGCGGATGCCTACGATGCCATCGGAGCACAACGCGTTGCAGAGCTCTTTCATGGTGATTGGACACACACAAGCCAAGAAGGCGCAGCGTTTACCGCCAGCATCCTCCACCGTGCGCTCCTAACCTGTAAAGACCTTCGCTGGACCAGCCTTTTGGAGACCATTCAAGGGGCAACTGAAACCGTAAAAGACATCCCGGACCTAAAACCCGGCACGAACTACCTAAGCCTGCCATGAACCACCTGACCATCGGAATAGATATCGGAACATCCAGCGTCCGCGTCGCCGCATTTCCTACTGGAGGCTGGGCCTTCATCGATGCAACTCTGGGGACACGCACGATGCCGGTTTCTCGCGGCACGGATGGCGGCGAAACCGTAGAACCGGATGACCTGCTCAATGCGGTGATTGGTGCCATGGATGACTGTCTGGCTAACGTGCCACCTGATGCTGTCATCGATGCAATCGGTACCAGCTGCTTTTGGCACTCGGTGGTTCCTGTTGATGCCGATAAGGTTCCCATTGGACCCGTTCTCCTGTGGAGTGACAGGCGTTGCGCGGATGTTGTTGATGCCTTAAGAGCTGAACAGCCCAACCTCCCTGACATCACCGGCTGTCCCTGGCACGCAAGCTTTGCCATCGCGAAGATTGAGTGGTGGAAGCGCAGCGGGTTTGAAACACCGTTTCGCTGGCTTTCGCCGGCTGAATGGGTGGATAGTCAGCTCCTCATCGATGCCAGCGGTCCCAGCACCTGCATGGCAAGTGCATCCGGCTGCATGGATCAGGCAAATCAATGCTGGCTGTCAGACTATGCACCCCTTCTGAATCCAATCTCCGACACGCCACGCATCCAGCTAACACCTTCGTTTACCGAGCGCTGGCCATTGCTCCGAGCTGTTCCATGGGTCCCAGCGATTGGGGATGGCGCAGCAGCCAACATCGGAACCGGGCACTGGCAGGATGGCAAAATCACCGTCACGGTTGGGACATCGGTTGCTGTTCGGCAGTGTTGCGATGGCCAAATGCCCATCCGCCCAGAAGGCCTTTGGCGCTATCAGCTTGGACCGGAACGCTGGCTCGTTGGAGGCGCATCCAGCAACGGAGGCTCCGTTTGGCACTGGCTCTGCAGCAACCTCAAGTTCAACCCGGATGCCCTTGCTGAACTCCGGAGTGCACCGCCAACGGTTACAGTCCTGCCTTACTACTCCGGTGAGCGTGCACCGTGGTGGGCAGACCAC
>CAIYBQ010000230.1 GCA_903924445.1 uncultured Armatimonadota bacterium
AATCACGATTACCGGTCCACGGATCAGTTCCTCGATGATATCGATAACGAGCTCAAGGCCCGGATGTAGGTTTTTTAAAACCTGCGGTTCTGATGAAAGCCCCTCAGCACGCTTGGTGCCGGGGGGCTTTTTCTTTGTCGATGGGAGGACTGGATTACAGTTGCCGCGCGCAGTCCTGCTGTGTTACAAGACACTAATATGCCCACTCCTAAGCAACCCATCAACCTCCTTTTTGTGCTGGCCGACCAGTGGCGCTGGTGCGACCTCGGGTGCTACGGAAATGCGGAGGTGAAGACACCCAATCTGGATGCATTTGCTGCGGATGGCATCCGCTTTGAGCATGCCTACGCGACGAGCCCGGTTTGCGGACCTAACCGGGCGTGTTTGCTGACCGGGATGTATCCGCACAAAGTAGGCGTTCCCGGGAATGACTTGCCGCTTGCGGAAAGTGCGCAGACGCTTGGGATGCTGGCAAAGGCAAATGGTCATGCAACGGTTTATGTTGGGAAATGGCACTTGGATGGCCAGCCGCGCAGCAAGTTCACCCCGCCAGGGAAGCGCCGTTATGGCTTCGACCGCTGGGCGGTTTATAACTGTGCCCATGACTATATGCATCCGAGGTGGTTTGAGGACACCCCGCAGCTGATCGAGGTCCCTGGGTATGAGCCTGAGGTGCAGACGACGCGGATGTTGCAGTTTCTGGATGATGTTCGGAAGGAAGGTAAGCCGTTTACAGCAGTGCTAAGCTGGGGGCCGCCGCATGATCCGTATCAGGATGTTCCAGCGAAATTTCGCGACCGCTATAAGCCAGAGGAGCAGACATTGCGTCCAAATGCCCAGCCGGATGCTAAAAATCCGCTAGCCCGTAACCTCAATTGTCGGCGTGCGACGGCCGATTACCGCGCGGCGTGTACCGCCCTCGATGATCAATTCGGCAGAATGATTGCCTACTTGAAAGCAAACAACATCTATGAAAACACAATCGTGATTTTCACCAGCGACCACGGCGATATGCTCTGGAGCCACGGTTGGCTGAAGAAGCAAAATCCTTATGATGAGAGTATCCGCGTTCCGCTCATCGCGAGGATTCCGGGAGCAAAAGCTGCTGAGCGTACCACCGATGCGCTTATCGGCACCGTGGACTTGCTTCCGAGCATCGCCGGCCTGTTGGGCTGGAAGCTGCCAAGCAAAGTGGATGGCTGGAATCTCTCCCACTGTTTCACCGGGAAGCGCGGCAAGCGACGTGACCATGTTTTGCTGGCAAACTATGTCGCTGCGGATGAGGCAAAGTCGCACGGGCTTGGGGCGTGGCGGGCACTGCGCACGAAGACGCATACCTATGTTGAGCACGCGGGTGGCAAGCCGTGGATGATGTTTGAGAATGAGCGCGATCCGTACCAAATGTCGAATCAGGTAGATGCTGTTGATGACCGTGAATTGGGCGCATGGGCGGTGCGGCTTAGAAAAGCCTGCCGTGGTGCGGATGACCCGCATCTCCCGGAAGCGCAGCTGCTGGAGCATTTGGGACTTGCAAAGGCGTGGGAGCTACGCAACCGCCCCGGCGCGAATGGGTGATGTACGGACATGGTCTGCCATCAAGGTACGTTGCGATTAAGCTTGACTAACAGTAACTTAGTGGCTTTCGAAAGACTCGGGATCCAAACGCTTCAAGGGTGATCTGCACGGTTGCCAGTTCTCCAGTGTAGACATCTTGTAAATTGGGTTCATCCAACGATATTTCTGCTGTGGTGTTCGCATAATTGAGAACAAAGACGTAGGTCTCGGTTGGCGTGTTCCGGGTTCGTATTGATACTCCCGCTGGGTGACTCGCGTTTGATATCGGCAAAATGCCGTGTTCGGACATCACTTGCTGCATGAGAGTGGATGTGAAGGCTGCTTCATTTCTGGATGCGATGTAATACGCCTTGCCGCTTCCATATTGGTTTACAGTCAATGCGGGCTCACCAGCGTAAAAGTCATTTTCAAATGTGGCAAGAACAGTGGCTGAAACATTTAGAATACGTTCGCTATAGGTCGTAAATGTAAACTGACGCCTGTCCCACAGAATTGTGTTTGTTTCATCCGGATAAAGCTCATCCCACTCCTCTGGCACAATGCCAAGCACCGACCGCAGCGGCTCAGGAATACCTCCAAGATAGGCTTTTGTAGAATCATCAACCCAACCTGACAAGTAAGTGGTTACCAGACATCCACCATTGCTTACAAAGCTGGCAAGCCGCTGCTCAATGCCATTGCGTAGCATAAACAACATCGGGGCAATAACCACCCTGTAATCAGTTAGGTCACATGTTGAATCCACGATGTCTACTGCAATGCTAATGTCGAAGAGTGACCGGTAGAAGGACAGGATTGTTTCCGTATACTGAGGCGTTTTGGAGCGATATTCGAGACAGGTTTGGATTGCCCAGAGAACTTCCCAGTCAAACACGATCGCAACTTTTGTGTGGACCCATCCACCGACAAGTCCATCAAGTTGATTCAGCTTCGCTCCAAGTTCTTTGACATCACAAAAGACTCTGGCATCCGACCGGTTGTTATGTCCAACGACAGCGCCGTGGAATTGCTCGAGGCTTCCGGCACTTTGTCGCCACTGAAAGTATTGGACGCCATCTGAGCCATGTGCGATGGCTTGAAGACCCTCAAGCGTGTGCTGACCTGGCCGCTTCAGCTTCATCGTGGGGTACCAGTTGGATGAGCTTGGCGTGCATTCCATCAGGAGGAAGGAGCGGCCATCACCCATGGACCGGTTCAAGTCGTGGTGAAAGGCTGTGCGTATCCATCCATCCAGCTCGGATGGTTTACCGTGGAACCATGGATAGCTATCCCAGGAAACAAAGTCAAGGTGCTTGCTGATTTTGAAGCCATCCACCCCAGCATAGGTTCCCATCAGGTTTGTAGTCACCGGAATGTCTGGCCCGTAGGACTTCAGGATGCATCTTTCCATTGTCAGGAAGGAGATGATTTGGTCGCTGGAAAAGCGTTTCCAATCAAGTGTCAGCCCATGGATGGATGTTTCACCGAGAGGGGCTCCCGGAGGAAAGATCTGATCCCAAGCGCTATAGCGATGCGACCAGAATTCAGTCCACCAGCAGCGGTTCAGGTTTTCAAGGGATTCATATTTATGCTCAAGCCATTCTCTGAATGCCAGTATCGATTCAGGGCCATAGCAGCATCCACCGTATTCATTACTGATGTGCCAAAACGCCAGCGCGGGATGCCCGGTGTAACGCTCAGCAAGCTTGCTCACGATGATCGCTGCTTTTTCCTGAAAGACTTTGCTTGCATAGCTGGTGTTGACACGATTTCCCTGGCGGTTGCGAAGACCATCCGGGTTTACGCGGAGAATCTCGGGATATTTCGTCCCCATCCAGGCTGGAACAGCAGCCGTGGGAGTCGCGAGTCCAACATAGCGCCCGTGTTCAGATTGACTGTCCATCATGCGGTCGAGCCAGTCAAAATCAAACACGCCTTCGGATGGTTCCAGAGCACACCATGAAAAGACTCCGAGGGTCACTGAGTTGACATTTGCCTGGTCCATCAGGTCTGCATCCTGTGCCACAATTTCAGCTGGCCATTGTTCAGGATTGTAATCACCACCGTGAAGGAGGCGTGTCTGGTTTGGGAAAAGTGGGGTTTGTCGCGTGTTTTTCATGGCGTGTTTTGGAACAGGGTAGACAGAGAAGATAGGTTCGCTATCACCTACCGTGCTTAACAGCGTGTTCTGGTCACAGCTGCTGTCGGGTCGTATTCATCTTAATGACCGAGTGAACGCTCCACGATTTTGGGTACTGGCTTTCGGGGATGCGGTAGCGAGATGAAAGGACATCAGACCACGAATGGTCTTCGGTAGTAGCTCTGCTGTGACCGTAAGACCAGCATCGCAGCGTTCTAGACCCGTCAAGGCATTGGCGCCGACATTTCTACGCAGGTATGCGGTAAGGTCGTTGTCATTGAGAGTCTGTCCTGAGAGCGTGTTGTCGGTGAAGGTTGACTTGCTATAGCCACCATTTTGGTCGGGTATCGCGAATGGGTCGTTCCCTGCGATAAAGACGTTTCTCTCATAGCGCACATTTGGAATGTCGCCCTGCGTCGAAATGGCATGGCGGTCATTTATGATTGTGTTGTTGCGAACGATGGAAGTGTGCATGTTGTGCATTCCATCGGGGATGTACCAGACGATGCCGGCGTGATTGTTTTTTCGGCCATCCATAAAGCTGATGTTGTTACGCAGCGTGTTGTTGCGCCAGTCTCCAGCGCCTGGATACTGACACATCAGGTAGCCAGAACCATCATTGTTGTACGAGATGTTGGACTCCATGATGGAATCGACGACGCCACCATCGAAGTCAAAGCCGCCACCATCCAGGCCCGAGCTTTTGTTATCGTGCGAAATGCAGTGTCGGATGGTTACTCGGGATGCATTCCATGCCCAAATTCCAACGGGACCATTGCCCTCCCTCGGCATCGCCCAGCCGTTGTTGTACGCAATACACCGTTCGATCAGGCACTTGTCGACCTGACCAATGACAATCCCATTGCCACTGTGGTTGGTCAGGTTTTTTGGGTCGCCTGCATTGTTGTGCACGGTGCAATCGCGGAGCGTGACATTGCTCGCCCAAGCCTTGGCGAGGCGTTGATAACTTGTGATTCCAGCACTGCCGTTACTGTGGCTGATACAAGAATCCAGACGGATGTCAGCTCCGCCATCGATTACCAATCCGCCATTACGGAATCCGCTGGCTTCTATTTGGTGTAGCAAGACATCTTTACTGTTTGTCACCGTAATGCCTGCGCCATCACTTGTTAGACGTCCACTGCCCTTGACCTTGAGACCACGGATGACTATTTTGGAACAGTTGTTTAAGACAAAGGCATTCATTCCGCCAGCATGAATCGCGATGGAGGATGCGCTTGCAGATTGAATTGTAAGCTCGGAAATGCCATCCAACATAACCGGAGCTGCGAGATGGATTGGTGTCTCTAAAACAACGGTTACATGCCCAGTTGGCTTTGTTCTGAGGAGTGGTGAAAATGTCCGCCAGGCATTCTTGGATGATTTTCCATCGTGTGTATCTCTGCCACGGATGGCATTGATGTAGTACGAACGTCCCGCGGCAAGTACTGGTGTGTTCAACGTCCGCCAGCAGCTGGAGGCATCGATGTAGATGCCCTTGCTGAGAAGTTGACTTTCGCCGTTGTTTCGTTTCCATTGCCGATTGTCGTGATAACTTCCTTACGCTCCTCTGGCGTAAGAGCATCCCAAGAGCCTTTTGACTTCTCCAAAAGCTGGTCTATACGCTTCTCAGCAGGTGGCAAGCCGACTTTCTGTTCTGGATTTGGGTTACACCCCGTTGCCAAAATGGTGCCAAGCGCAAACGCAGGCAGCAAGCATTTCAGTCTCATGTTTAAGAGCCTTCCTGTAGGAGGTCGGGGTGCCTCAATCCATTGCTATTGAAGCACCCCGTTTGGGGAGGGTTAGTCGAGGAGATCGAAGTAACGGTCGATGGGGGTATTCGTTGTGACGAAGCTGCCATCGGCTGTCCAGCGATGCGAAATCTGTTCAGTACGCTTTACCGTGACGTGGCCATCCGCCCAGCAGACACTGCCAAATGCATTGTGTCGACCATACGGCAACCCCATCCAGGCGTTGGCGCCATTGTATGCACGTGCTAGTGGAGTCATGAGGCCACTCCATGTTGGCAGGCGTCCACCAGGGCCATCCGTCCTGCCAGTCTCAGCAAACATGACGGTTTCCGCCGGGGCAGATACCGATGCCATGGAACGTCCTGGTTGTGACCAGGCCCAATAGCCCCAGGTGTTTGTATCCATCCACTGAGGCACAAACCCCCACTGTGAATCGATATCGGTCAGATACAACCAGTTGTAGCCGACGGTGTAATAGAGGTCGGAGTTCGCATCAATTTTTGCACTTGGGCAGGTCCAGACACCATCCCCAGGCCAGAGGTTTCCACCTGCGGTGTTTAGGTTTTTCTTTCCATTTTTGATGTACGGATCGAGCATATTGGCAATCGTGAAGCGGGCATCGGAGTTCTCAAGCATCACGAGATTTTCATCGTAGTCCTGGGAGTACATCATGGATGCCAGCCCGAGCTGCTTGAGGTTACTGATACAGGTTGCCTGGCGTGCCTTTTCGCGCGCTTGTGCAAAGACAGGGAAGAGGATTGCTGCGAGGATTGCGATGATAGCGATGACTACTAGGAGTTCTATAAGTGTGAATGCCGATTTCTTCATTGAAATAAACCTTTCATTTTGTGTTTGTCGAGGAGTGATTAAGTTTTAGGGGATGTTGACGTTGATGAACGTAGTGTGAGAGATACAGGCAGACAGTGTTGCCGGGTGGTAGGTTTGCGATCTTCGATGATATTGACCAGCAGGTCAACGGCCAACGCACCCATCTCCTGAATCGGCATTCTGATGGTCGTTAGTGGTGGCTGGAGGGATGCACTGAAGGGTGTGTCATCAAAACCAACGATGGACACTTCATCGGGGACAGATATGCCGAGTTCAGATAATGCCTGTAATGCACCCGCCGCGCACAGGTCGTTACAGGCAAACACTGCGGTTGGAGCGCTCTGCGGATTGCCTGAAAATGTCATCATCGCCGACTGATATCCGGGCTCGCGAAGAAAGCCACTTGGGACTTCAATGTGGTCTGATTCAGGAATCCCTGCATCGTGCATCGCTGCGCGATATCCCTCAAGCCTTGCCGCTGTCGTACTTACATCCGGGTTGCCGACAAAGTGTGCAATCCTCCGATGGCCAAGATCAATGAGGTGCTTTGTGGCCATGTAGCCGCCCGTGTAGTCATCACAGTTGACTGAGCAAGCATTCTCATCAATGTCGCGAATCACGGAAACATATGGGATCGAACGCTTATCACAGTGCGCGAAGACATCACTGTTGACGGGGGGGACCACGAGGAGGATGCCATCCACTCGGGAGTCGATGGCTACTTTGGATGACTCGGTAACGCTTCCACTCGTCGCGGTGTAGAGCATCAGGTTGTAATGCTTTTGCATTAACGATGTCACTATGCTGGCGAGCAATGTGGCACAGAACGGGTTCTGGTCTACGAAGGCATCGGCGTAGGGCAACATCAGCCCGATGACTCCCGTTTTGCCTGTGACCAAACTCTTGGCGATTGGGTTGTAGGCATAACCCAGCTCGGATGCTGCGGACAAAATACGGTGGCGTGCAATGTCACCCACTCGGGTATTCGATTTGTTCCCCGGGTTCAGTGTTGCGGATGCCGCAGCGATCGATGTACCTGCGTGCTTTGCTACATCTTTGAGTGTTATTGCCATTAAAGTAGAATCGTAATTGATGAAACGTTTCATCAGAATGTTACCATTGCCGCTTGTGCGTGTCAATCGACAGCTTTACGGGGATTGTCATGCACGTCTCGGGTCCGGTTGTGGGTGACGATTACAGCGTAGAATCAACCATGCGCATCCCTCATCCAAAAGGCTATCTTTGCCCACGTGCAGCTATCGCACCGAACATCAATGGCGACCTCTCCAAGGAATTCTGGAGAAACGCACCGTGGTCGGATGACTTTGGCGACATCGAAGGGGATGTCAAGCCACGCCCAACCTGGCGCACGCGTATGAAGATGCTCTGGGATGACAACCATCTCTACATTGCTGCCGAGCTGACCGAGCCGAATGTCTGGGCGACGATTACGCAGCACGATGCGGTCATCTTTCAGGACAATGACTTTGAGGTCTTTATCGACCCGGATGGCGATAACCACGAGTATTACGAGCTTGAGCTGAATGCGCTGAATACGACTTGGGATCTGCGGTTGGTCAAGCCCTACCGGGATGGCGGTCCGGCGCTGAATGAGTGGGAAATCGAAGGGATGCAGACCGCGGTCAAAGTGGATGGCGTGTTGAATGATGCATCTGTTACGGACAGAGGCTGGACGGTCGAGATTGCGCTGCCATGGAAGGCGCTTGGAGAGTATGCAAAGGTAGCATCTCCGCCAAGCCCTGGAGATAAGTGGCGTATCAACTTCTCACGCGTCGAATGGGATGTTACGACGCAAGGAAAAGTGACAACCAAGGTCCCGAACCGTCCCGAGCACAACTGGGTTTGGAGTCCGCAGCATGCCGTGGATATGCATCGCCCTGAGCTCTGGGGTTATGTGGAGTTTTCCAGCAGCCCACGGCCACGCAACCGAAAGGTTGTCGATCGCGACTGGGAGACGAAGTGCCTCTTAATGGATGTCTACCATGCGCAGAAGAAGTTTATGGGAGAGAAGAAGCGCTGGGCGACGTCGCTGGGTGACCTGGGTATTCGTGCCCGTGGCCTGCGTTTACAAAGCAAGCCAAGTGGTGGATGGACAGCATCCAAGTCTGGCTGGCGCATTCACGAGGATAGTTTATTGACGTCCGTGTAGGGGCAGGCTTCCACGCCTGCCCGTCTTCGCGATTGTCGACATGCGGTCATTGTCAGGGGGCAAATCTATCACTGCGGGCAGGCACAGAGGCCTGCCCCTACATAGAATTTTTCGCATCCACCGCGCAAGCGAAATTGATTTGTGCCAATGTGAATCGAAACGTCATCCCGGATTTTGATTCACCAGTCGTTGCAATTCGAATAAACAGCATCCAAATCTAATATAACCAGCCCACCAGAACAACGCCTTGTGCTACATTGTTAAGCGGTTTCCCGATGAGACAATTCCAGCGCCTGCTCCGCTACCTCTACCCTTACCGCGTCCGCGTTATCATCTCCATCTTCCTGATGTTTGCGGTGACGCTGTCCGCAATCCCGATGCCCTTGTTCCAAAAACAGGTCCTCGATGTCGCCATCCCAAACCGCGACATCAAAATGCTGTGGTGGATTTTCTTTGGCGTGATCGGGCTCTATGCCTTCCGCGCTGTCGTTTCTTATCTCCTGAATTACCTCATTTCGTGGCTTGGACAACGCATCGTCTTTGACCTCCGTTTCCAGTCCTATCGCCACCTCCAACGCCTCTCCCTGGCGTATTACGATGGCCAGCAACCTGGCAAGATCATGTCGCGACTGACATCCGACATCGATGTTATCCAGTACACATTGACATCCGGGTTTGTGCTGCTCATCACCGATATCGCCACCCTCTTTGTTGTGACCGCATGGCTCTTCGCAATCGAGTGGCGGCTTGCCATCGCCGCCGTCGGTATCCTCCCCGTCTACGTGCTTTGCTACAAGCTCCTCCTCAAACACATCCGGGAAATCAGCATCTCCCTCCGCGAGAAGTGGGAGGCCATGATCGGTGGGCTCACGGAGAAGATTTATGGCATCGCGGTCGTAAAAGCATTCGCGATGGAAGCGTGGGAAATCGAGCGCTTTAGGAAAACCGAGACTGAACGTTTTGTTATCTCGATGGACCAGAGTAACCTCAACCGCTATCTCGAGGTTGCCAGCCGCCTGATCCGAGCCATCGGGACCTGTGCCATTTTGTGGTACGGGGGCAAAATGGTTGGACGTGAAATCAAACCCGGCGAGCTGCTCGCGTTTTACTCCTACCTCAGCTACCTCTACGACCCCGCAGCACGCGTCGTCGACTTCAATGTCCAGCTGCAGTGGGCATCCGCCGCCATCGACCGCGTCTTCGAAACCCTCGATACGCAACCGGAGATCATCGATTCCCCGGATGCTATTTTGTTGCCATCCGTGATCGGAAAAGTCGAATTCGACCATGTCACTTTTGGCTATGACCCCGAAAATCCCGTGCTGCACAGTATCCATTTCAGCGTCCAACCCGGGGAAATCATCGCGATTGTAGGTCCATCCGGAGCCGGGAAGACCACGCTCGTCAACCTGCTGGCGCGTTTTTATGATGTGCAAAAGGGGATGGTTCGGATTGATGGCCGGGACATCCGACGCGTGCGCCTCGACAGCATGCGCCGCCATATCGGGATGGTTTCGCAGGAGACGCTGCTCTTCTCTGTGACGCTGAAAGAGAATATTCGCTACGGCCGCAAGGATGCGACGGATGCCGATGTCATCGCGGCCGCCAAAGCCGCGGATATGCACAGCTTTATCATGGAGCTCCCGGATGGCTACGAGACGAAGATCGGCGAGGATGGCATTAAGCTCAGCGGTGGCCAAAAGCAACGGATGGCTATCGCACGCGCGATTTTGACCGACCCGCGGATTCTCATTTTGGATGATGCGACATCCGCGTTGGATTCCCACACCGAGGCAAATATCCAAGCCGCGCTCTCAGACCTGATGAAGGGGCGTACCAACTTTGTCATCGCGCACCGCTTGTCGACGGTGATTGGGGCTGATCGCATCCTGGTCATAGATGCTGGTCGTATCGTCGATTACGGCACGCACGCGGAGCTGGTTCAGCGGCCCGGGGTGTATCAAGACCTCTACAATGAGCAGTTTAAGACCGTGGCAGACCTCACGGATGATGAAAAAGCCCGGCTGCTCGCGACCGCGGATGCGTAGTTGGGTACACACTCGCGATAGCGCCTGACCGGGCATCTACAAACTCAAACCAATCTACGGAAGCTGCGGCAGCCTCCCCGGGGTGTGCATAATGCCTGCGGCATCGAGCTGCTTCTCAAGCTTTGGCAGCTGCTCAAGCGCGACTGTACGCAGCTTTGGCAGAATGGTCGTCAGCTCCTCAATCCCGATGTTCAGCGTCTCGATGCGTGTTTTAGTCGGCATTAAGGATGAGCCTAGGAGCGCAAATGCACCATCCTGAATACGGCGAACCGTGGTCATTGGAGATGGCTCAACGAGGACACTCGAAATGTCATCCCCGCGGAGGGAGAATGCAATATCTTCCAGCGCCTTCTCGATGCTTGCGGCTTCTTTTCGCAAAGCATCCGTAGCCGTTGGGCTTTGCTCAAGCGCACTGCGAATCGCGCCAATACGACCCTGCGCGTTGTCGAGGACCTCGAGGGTTGCCGTTAGCGACTTCTGCACACGGGTGACTTTTTCACGCAGAGTCTGGATGGTTGCGCGCTCGGATGCGGTCAGCTTTTCCTCGCCCTCAAGGGCAACTTTGAATGCGACCGGCTTTACAAGCTCCGTTTCCACACCCGCGATCCGCTTTGAGATACCGACTTTGTATTCGCCTGGCATCACGACAAAACCACCACCGCCGCCGCCGCCACGCCCTCCGCGTCCGCCACGGCCACCCGCCGCCGGAGCGCTGCTTGGAATTCCGACTGATGCACCCGGCATCCGTAAATCCCAAGTGATGCGACGAAGCCCGGTGGACATCGGCTGGATGAGTCGCCGGACAATCTGCCCCTTGGTGTCCGTGACCGTTGCAATCAACGATGCGCCTTCTTCATCCGCTTCGGCGCGCAGCTGCTCAGCCGTCGGAAATGGAGGGTTCTCGCCCTTCTTTCGCGCCTCGGCCTCGGCTTCCTCACGCTTTTGCTTGAGCGATTTGAAGCCATTTTCCTTGACCCAGACCAGGAAGTTCGCGCCTCCTGGAGGGTTTGCGGCATACCAATGCGTCTCGCCCTCAGAGCCCGTACGGCCATCAAACGAAATCCAGTTATAAACATCCTTGACCGGAAGAATCGCCGCAGGCGTGTCCTTCCATGTCGACTCACCGCGGATTGCAGAGTAGTCATCCAGAATCCAAATGCCACGGCCAAATGTGCCTACAACGAGGTCATTTTCGCGTGTTTGAATCTTGAGGTCACGCACGGCAATGGTCGGGATGCCGCGGACTTTGTGCCAAGCCTTGCCTTCATCCGTCGTAACGTAGAGACCCGTCTCGGTCCCTACAAAGAGCAGCTTGGGATCGATATGGTCCTGCACAATCGACAATGCTGGCGCCGTGTCCGGGAGGTTGCTAGTGATCGCTTCCCAGGTTTCGCCCTGATCGGTGCTCTTCATGACATAAGGCTTGTAGTCACCATTTTTGTGGTTGTCAAAGAGCGCGTAGACGGTGTTCGCTGCATGCCTCGATGCCAGTATTCGGCCAACGTATGTCCCTTCTGGAACACCCGTAACCTTGTCCAGCTTACGCCAGGTCTTGCCGCCATCCGGGGTGATGTGAAACAAGCCATCATCCGTGCCGGCGTAAAGCAAGCCTTCCTTCTTCGGCGATTCATCAATGGAAATGATGTTGCCGTAGAACGATGTCGACTGGCCGCGGGCGATGGTATCGAGCTTTTGCGGCTGGCCCATGACTTTGAGGTTGTTACGGTTCACCTGTTTGGTGAGGTCGCCGCTCACCGCCGTCCAGGTGTCGGCGCGATCATCCGAGCGGAACAAAATGGTCTCTCCGTACCAGTGGCGCTTCGGATTATGCGGGCTGATCAGCAGCGGGGAGTCC
>CAIYBQ010000231.1 GCA_903924445.1 uncultured Armatimonadota bacterium
TGCTGGGTCACGGCGGAGTAAGGCTGTTTGTACATCGACGGTGCCACACGCCACCGCGTAGCGGACGATAGCCTCGCGCATCGAAGATGCCTTTGCGAGCAACATATCCGCATGGCTGCGGGACATATCGAGGTCACCGAGTGCGGCATCACGCTCATCCTGTAAGTAACTCACCTGCGCTTCGAGCGTCGAAATGAGCTCTTGCAGGCGGTCGACTTCCGATGCGCTTGCGGCAGTTTCCTTGATGGTTGTCAGCTCCGTGGCAAGGGAGTCAAGCTGGGATGCGGTTGCCTGATGGGCATCATCCACACTCTGACGTAGCGCAGCCAGCGCGGTTTCGAGTTTCGTGATTTGTTCGTCCATCGTGTCCTCCATCATCAACTGCAAATGGTGCAGATGCAAGCCATCCGACACCGGAGTAACTGCATAAATCATGCCGCTCCCGCTAGCCCGCAAGACAGAAGGCAAATCATCCATAAAAGTGCCGGCTTTGGTACAATTACACCCACACCCGGTCATTCGTTTCCTACCGTGGAAAAGCATCGGGATACCAGCCGTTTACCATCATGGCAGCGGTACGGTAATTGCACTATCAGAAAGTAATCATGCCCGAATCATCCGATGTCACCAAGCTGGGAACATTTTCTTTCGACCGAGACCTTAGGTTTACTTGGTTGGATGATGGTGATGCCACAGATATGCTTGGCCAGAGTATCTGGACGATTATCGGGGGGCCGTGGCGCCAGGCGCTCTACCGCGCACTCAAGTCCATCGCGCGTGGTCACACAAATGTCGACGAAACCGTTGTCATCGCCGACCGTAAGGTAACCGCCCATCTCGCACGCACGGATGCCGGCTACGAAGCAAGCTTTACGATCACCGGCATGGGCGGCACTGTTCCAACCTTGCTGGCGCCGGTTACACAGGAAAGCATCCATATCGCGACCCCACCCGAAGGGGATGACTTCTTCGTACGGGCGGCGGATTTGCTCTGTGTTCTGACGGTCCCGGATGGCCGTTTAAAGCGCATTAATCCCGCCTGGGAGCGCGCTCTCGGCTTCCCTGTGGCGGCACTCGAAGGCAAGCGCCTCGAGGATTTGATTCATCTGGATGACCAACAGGAAGTTGCGGCGGCGCTCTCGATGCCGACAAGCGACCCTAGTCCACGGCGTTTCACGTGTCGTTTGAAGTCCGCAAGTGGTGAGCTGCGCTATCTCCAATGGAGTGCGGCTGTTGGGCAAAATGGTGGAGAGTTGTATGCGGCGGCACGGGATGTCACAGAACACAGGGTCGCGGAAGCTGCGATTCGACGTCAGATTTACCGTGATCCGCTGACGCAGCTGCACAATCGCAGGTTCCTTGAGGACCAGCTTGGCGAGGCACTTGCCGCGGGAAATGACAGCCCGCTCGCATTGTTGTTCATCGATTTGGACCGGTTTAAGCCGATCAACGATGCACTTGGCCACGATGTTGGCGACCAGGTGTTGCAGGTCGTCGCAAGACGTTTGGAGCAGACGCTGCGCGCTGAAGACGTTGTTGCGCGCCTCGGCGGGGATGAGTTTGTCGCTCTGCTTCCCCGGATTGCTGCGATTGGGGATGCTGCATTGGTTGCGCAAAAGCTCCTCGAGGCACTCCAGCAGCCCTGCCATATCGCGGGGCAGGATTTGGTGCTCTCCGCGAGCATCGGAATCTCGATTGCGCCATTGCATGGGCGTGAACCGCTGACATTGATGAAGCTCGCGGATGCCGCGATGTATCAGGCGAAGCGGGATGGCCGCGGCGGGTATGCGGTTTATCAGCCGGAAGCGGATGGCAGTGGTGTCGATCCCCTCCTGCGGCTCCAGCTCGAGAGCCGGCTTGGCCAGGCGGTCGAGCGCAATGAGTTGCGGCTGCATTATCAGCCACAAATCGATGCGACAACGGGTGCGGTGATGGGTTTTGAAGCCTTGTTACGCTGGCAACCGGATGGCATGGGCATCGTCCCGGCAGGCGCATTTTTGCCAGTCGCCGAGGAAATGGGTTTGTTGGTGAGCATGGGCGAGTGGGCAATTGATGAAGCCTGCCGTCAGGCGAGTGAGTGGTCTGGGGCCATGGATGGCCTTCAGATGTCGATTAACCTCTCGGCGCGTCAGTTGAACGACCCTCAGCTTGCTGACAAAGTCGAGCGTGCGCTGCGCGAGAGTAACCTCAATCCGGCAAATGTAGAGCTGGAGCTTACGGAGACGGTGCTCGCGCGCGGTGGAGACCAAATGCGTGAAACGCTTGGCCGGTTGCATGAACTGGGTGTACGTCTCTGCCTCGATGATTTTGGTACGGGCTATGCAAATTTTGCCTATATTTCAAACCTTAAGCTTGATCGCTTGAAGATTGACCGAAGTCTGGTCATGAACATTTGTGGCAATGAAAAAGACGAGATGGTGGTGCGGGCGATTGTTGGGCTTGCGCATACGCTCGGGATGAAGGTTGTCGCAGAAGGCGTTGAGACCCAGGAGCAGTACGACAAGTTGGTTGTCCTTGGCTGCGATATTTTGCAGGGTTACTTCTTTAGCCGTCCACTGCCCCCGGCAGAGATTCCGCGGATGTTGCCATCCAAGAGCTGACCCGCGAAATATAAACCAGACGTAATGTCGTAGTCATCATACAAAAACATGGTGGAGTGACAAATGTGCATCCGCGAGCGGATAATAGGCACACGTCCGCATGATTTTCAACACCATCACCTATTTTGTCGCCTTTCTCCTCCCGGCGGCATTGCTCATCCGGCGCCTTTCAACCGCAAGTCGTGAGTGGCTGATTGCGGTGATTGGCGCGTTGTTTTTCGTTACCTTTGCGATCACAAGCGTTGGGGGACTACCTGGCGCACTGTGCCTCGGGATTTTGCTTGCAATCAGTATGCTAACGCTAGCCGTCATGCGCAAAGGCAGCAAACTTGGCCTCACGCTCGTCCTCGTTGCCGCACTTGGAACGCTTGGCTTTTTCAAATATAGCAATTTTTTCCTGACATCCGTTTTCGGTGTCTCGAAGGTGCATCCACTTTATTGGAAGGATGCGTTTTTGCCACTTGGGATCTCGTTTTTCACTTTTGAGTTTGTGCACTATGCAGTAGATGTCTACCAAGGCAAGGCGGAGCCAGTCAGGCCGGGGAAGTTTCTAGCGTTCATTCTCTTCTTCCCGACCATGGTTGCGGGGCCGATTAAGCGGATTCAGGATTTTTCGCTGGATGTCCACCCGGCGGGATCCCGTGATGCGATGGTCGACTGGCATCGTGGCATCACGCGGATACTAGTTGGCTTGGCCAAGAAATTCGCGATTGCCGACTTGTTGACTGCAATCACAGATCACTTGGTGAGCCGCGACATTGTTACCGCAAACCATCGGCTTCTTCCCATCATCTGGATCTTCGCCTATGGCATTAAGATCTACATGGACTTCAGTGCGTACTCTGACATCGCGATTGGCTCCAGCCGCATCCTAGGGATCAAGGTGCCGGAGAACTTTGATAATCCTTACGGTAAAACTAACATCGCGCAGTTTTGGCAACACTGGCATATTTCGCTCTACCGCTGGCTGGTCGACTATGTGTTTATCCCGTGCGGTGGATCACGTGGCGGTTCTGTCGCGACGTATCGAAACACCTGGATTGTGATGCTGGTTTCGGGCCTGTGGCATGGTGCAGGGTGGCAGTTTGTTATCTGGGGTGCGTGGCACGCATTGGGCCTGAGTATTCACCGGCTTTGGAGCCGCGGGGGAGCTGGCGGGTGGCTGTCATCCCGGATGCCCGACTGGCTCTTGGTTTCCATCAGCTGGCTGGTGACCTTTATGTATGTCAACTTTGGGTGGTCGTTCTTTGCGATGGACTTCCCCACAGCGCTGCTGTGGTGGAGAAAGGTGCTGTTAGGATGACACTTACGCAACGGCTACGCAGGCTGATTGACATCCTAACGGGCAAAGAAACGGACCTTCCTACAACTGGGATGCTAGGTTACAGGTCCCTTCTCTGGCCGATTTGGTGGGTCATCCTGTTTGCGATGATCTGCGTTTTCTCAGGGCAGTCGAGTAAGTTTATTTACATCGACTTTTGAGATTCCCGGGCCTTTTGTCGAAGGGCGAGGCCCGGGAATCTCCGTTTCGAAACCTATTCGATAACCTGCAGCTGCTTTAGCTGTGCGATTTCGAGTTCGGGCTGTCCTTTGTAGTCGATGCACTTTCCCGTGACGACGACTTGCTTGTCTTTTAGCTTGCGAAGGTCAGGGAATGTGGCGAAGTCTTTTGCCTTGATGGCGACTGTAATCGCATCTTTGTAATTCGTTGCGAAATTTAACAGCACAATCGAGTGGGACTTTGGTGCAAAAACAGCATAAACCTTGCCAGTAATCGTGATTTCCTTGCCCGTTTTGTCTTTAAAAGCGAGGAGATCGGTTGCATGGATGGCCTTTTTGACAACATCGGCATCGGCCTTGACCGTAGCGAATTTCTTGTCCTTTACCGCAACAGTGAACTGTGCCGGCTTGGGGGCATCCTGTGGTTCCTGAGCAAACGTGGTTGAAGGAGCGAGGAACGATGTCAGTCCGAGAGCTGCGATGGCGATAATCGAGGTGAGCGGTGCGTTCATGGCTTGATTCTATCCGTTCGGATGATTCCCGATAACAAGCGCAGCAAGGCCCTCACAGGATGCACCGCCTCCCGTAATTGCGTTATTATTCATGCGTAGAATTGCCGACGCCGGCAATGTAGGAGGTTTCCCATGCGACGACGCTTATTCCTGGCATCCTGTGCCGCTGCCGCGCTGATTGCCGGCTGTACTCCAGCGGGTGATGCCGGTAAGACCGGTGCTGATTCTGCCGCAAAGCCGGGGCAGAAAACATTTGCGATGATTCCAAAGGGCCTGACCCACGTCTTCTGGCAGACAGTCCACGCTGGCGGTGACCGCGGCGGCAAAGAGTTTGGCTACAACATCAAGTGGGATGGCGCGCAAAAGGAATCGGATACATCCGGACAAATCGCCGTCGTCGAGAACGCGATTGCTGCCAAAGTGGATGGCATCCTCCTCGCGCCACTGGACAAGTCTGCGCTCTCAAATGTCATCAAGAAGGCAAAAGAAGCAAATATCCCAGTTGTGCTGTTTGACTCCGCAGCGGATGTCCCTGAAGACTCCTACGTCAGCTTCACGGCTACTGACAACCGCAAGGGCGGCGAGCTGGCCGCCGAGCGTCTCATCAAGTCTGGTGTGACATCTGGCAAAGTCGGGATGATTATGATGGCTGCAAATGCCGCATCCGTGAATGACCGCGAAAATGGCTTTGAAGAGTATCTCAAGAAGAACGCTCCGGGCATCAAGATTGTCAAGTCCAACTTTGGCATGTCAGACCGTGCGAAGAGCCAACAGGTCACCGAGGACCTTTTGACCAAGGATCCGGATGTCGTTGCAATCTACGCTCCTGCTGAACCGACAATCGTCGGCGCATTGCAGGCAGTCAAGAACCGCAACCTCCTTGGCAAGATCAAGTTGATCGGCTTTGATATCACCACTCAGCTCGATGAAGCGGTTGTGAAGGGCGATATCGATGCGCTCATCCTCCAGAATCCTGAGAACATGGGCTATGCGGCTGTCAAGGCGATGCACGAGCACCTGACCGGCAAGTCCCCAGCGAAGACGATTGACACGGGCTGCGTCGTGATGACCAAGGAGAATGCGGAAACTCCTGAAGTCAAGGCACTGCGTCCGGCAGCGAAGTAGCCTGCCTGAATGGCAGACTGGCTGACCCTTAAGGGCATCGAAAAGTCGTTCGGCAGCGCCGTCAAGGCACTGAAAGGCGTCGACTTCCGAATCGGGCAGGGCGAGATTATCGCCCTGCTTGGTGAAAATGGGGCGGGAAAATCCACGCTGCTCAAGGCCATCACAGGCTTGCAGCCTCCAGACACGGGCGATGTCCGCTGGCTGGGTGAAGCGGTTTCCCTTAGCACTCCGGCAAAGGCCGCTGCCCTCGGCATCCAAATGGTCTACCAGGAGCTTAACCTCTCCCCACACCTATCGGTTGCAGCCAATATCTGTCTGGGTAATGAGCCAACGAAATTTGGCATCATCGACCATAAAGCCGTCTATCAACGCGCAAAGGAAGTCCTCGAGACCCATGGCTTCGCGATTGATCCGGCGGCCATGGTGGATTCGCTCGGTCCGGCGCAGCGCCAGCTGGTCGAAATTGCAAAGGCCTTGGCGCGGGATGCCAAGGTTCTTCTTTTGGATGAACCGACATCCAGTCTTGGTGAACAGGACATTTTGTCCCTCTTCAAGACATTGCGAGACCTCCGAGCTAAAGGCCTTGGCATTGTGTATGTCAGCCACCGCCTCCCTGAATGCTTTGCAATTAGTGACCGCTTTGTAATCCTCCGGGATGGCGAGCTGGTCTACGAAGCCGACACCGCTGATACGGACACGAGTAAGGTTGTCAAGGCGATGGTCGGGCGGGACCTCAAGGACTTTTATCCACGCGCCGCTATCGAACCGGGTGCCGTCAAGGTTGCCATCGACCTTCCGGGCTTTAAACTAGATATTCACGAAGGCGAAGTCATCGGAATCGCAGGCCTGACCGGCTCCGGTCGCTCCCGCACCCTGAGAACTCTCTTTGGTTTGGAGCCATCCACGGGAACGCTCACTATCGATGGAAAGTCTGTTCCCCTTGGAAAAGGCCCACATGTCTGCATCGGTGCCGGCGTTGGTCTCCTGACCGAGGACCGCAAGAAGACAGGCCTCGCGCTCGCGCTTCCAATTCGGCATAACACAACGCTTGCCGGGCTGGACAAGGTTGCTCCGGGTCCTTGGCTGCTGCACGGTCCAGACAAAGCGGCGACACAAACGCAGGTTTCAGCGCTAGCGGTAAAGACGCCATCCACTGAAAATGCGGTGGGCAACCTCTCGGGTGGCAA
>CAIYBQ010000232.1 GCA_903924445.1 uncultured Armatimonadota bacterium
GCCCCGACCTCACCACCGAACAGGGGCTTGACCGCGTCGCCGGCGCCATCGAGGCCTGTCTCAAAGCAGCGGATGACTACGACATCACCCTCATCCTCGAAAACCATTACAAGGACAACTACTGGACTTACCCCGAGTGGGCGCAGTCATCCGAGCGCATCGCGGCCCTGATCGCGCGTATCGACCACCCGCGTTTTATGATTAATTACGATCCATCCAATGCCTTCCTCGCTGGCGAAGATCCTCTTGATGTCCTTGAAGTCGTCAAGCACCGCGTCATCACGATGCACGCATCTGACCGGACCCTGCTCTATGGCACGATCGAGGATTTGCGGAATGAGGAAAATGATGCCATCGGGTACGCGAGCCGCCTCTCCCACGGAGAAATCGGCAAGGGTCTGAATGACTACGATGCCATTTTCACCACCCTGAAAGCCGCTGGACGTACCCCGGATTGGATTAGCATCGAGGATGGCATGAATGGCATCGATGAGCTAAAGCGCAGCGTTGATTTTGTCCGTCGTAAGGTTCAGCAGCATTTTCCAGCCTGAACCAACATTTAGTAGAAAGACACCACTTTTATGAAACCGATTGTCCAGATTTCCCTCGACCTGATTGACCTTGATGAAGCATTGAAGACGGCTGAAATCGCGATGCGCGCAGGCGTCGACTGGCTGGAGGCCGGGACCCCTTTGCTGCTTGCCGAAGGTGTCCACGCCGTGCGTGCGCTGCGCCGCGAGTTCCCGAACACGCCGATTGTCGCCGACCTGAAGACAATGGATGGCGCGTACCTCGAGGCGGAAGTGATGGCAAAAGCCGGCGCATCACATGTTGTGATCATGGAGCGCGCGCACCCGGAATCCATTCGGAGAATTGTGGAAGCTGGCCGCGACTTTGGCGTCAAGGTGATGGGCGATAACCTCGGGGCTCCCGATATGGTCGCATCCGCAAAGCGTCTTGAAGAGCTGGGTTGCGACTATGTGATCCACCATATTGGGTTTGATGAGCGCAATGGCTATGCGGCGCGTGGCGAGCGGATGCCGAGTCCTCTCGACCAGCTGCGTGATGTTGTCAATGCAGTCAGCGTTCCCGTGCAGGCGGTGGGTGGTCTGACACTCGAGCAGGCGATTGCATGTCCAAGTTATGGTGCGCCGCTGGTGGTGCTTGGTGCTCCACTTGCGATTGATAACTCATCCTTCCAGACGGCAAGCGGCGACCTCGAGGGTCTGCTGCGCCTGATTTGTGAAAAGGTGCATGCATATGCGGATTAGTGGACCGGTTTTGATCACGGGGTCGGTCTCGGGAATTGGCAAGGCAACGGCGCGTCGGGCGATTGCTTGCGGCGCGGATGTCATCATCCATGGCATAGACCAGGCATCCGCGGATGCGGTTTGCGCCGAGCTCGGGGCAGCCTTTGCGGTGAGCGGTGACCTGTCGGACCCGGCGGTTCCGGGGATGCTGATTGATGCAATCATCGGTAAGTTTGGGAGTATTTACGGCATCGTCAACAACGCCGCGAACACCGGACGGTCGGTGCTTGACAACACGACTCCAGAGCTGTTTGACAATATGATGGCGGTGAATGTGCGTGCGCCTCTCTTGCTGATTCAAGCGGCAACGTCGCATATGGCGGCAAATGGCGGCGGGCGGATTGTGAATATCGGCTCGGTGAATGCGTGGTGTGGCGAGCGGAACCTGCTGGCGTATTCGATTAGCAAGGGGGCGCTGCTCACATTGACGCGCAA
>CAIYBQ010000233.1 GCA_903924445.1 uncultured Armatimonadota bacterium
CACCGCAACCAGCCAACATCGGTGCGACAGCCATTAACGCCATAAGACCACGCATGGCAATCAAAAGGGTTTTCTTCATTAAGTTTCTCCGTTAAAACAAGACCGGCCTGCCCAATGTTGCCAAAGGACAGACCGGCCAAGTCACTAACTTATTGACCGTGGAAGCAGTTGGAGGTTCCAGTTGTGCCACATGCTGGGTAGTTTGCAGTGATCCATGCTGGGATATCGCCACAAGCGATACCTGCAGGGATGTTCATTCCATCACCAGAGTCAGGGTTGGTGTTGATGATCGCGGATGGATCTGCACAGTATGCAGTGCGTGCCAAGTTTGGATCACCGACCATCACGAAACGGTCGTTGAAGGCACCGGACATATAACCGGTCTTCATCTTGACTGCCTTAGCATGGCCATCGACGAATGCAAAGTTCAGCATTCCACCGCTGTGGCGGAGCTGTCCGGTTGCAGTACCGTTCCAAGTATCGGCCAAGAAGCCAATACCGATGGTCATACGTGGGGTGTCGTAGGTGTCACCGAACGAGAACGTGTCAGCTGGATTCGTGATCGATGCCAACGACACACCAGGCAGGTGGGAACGGGTCAACTCTGGGTTTGGCTGCTGGCGCTGAAGCAGTCCGCCACCACGCCAACCGATTGGTCCCCAGTTGTAGCCGTAGCCGGTGTACTTGCGGAGTTTGAAGGATTGACCAGTGTCACCTACGTTACGAGTTGTCGGCGAACCATCGTTGCGGTCTGGGCAGTACAAGAAGTCAAGGTTCTTGAAGTATGGGTAAAGCTCAGTCCACCACTCCCAACCAGAGCCACGTCCGGAAGGAGTTGTTTCATCGTAGTCCTGAACATACATCGCAAAGCCAAGACCGATTTGCTTGACGTTGGAAAGGCAGGAGATTGCACGAGCCTTAGCACGTGCCTGTGCAAACACAGGGAACAAGATTGCTGCGAGGATTGCGATGATTGCGATAACCACCAGAAGCTCGATCAGCGTGAAACCGTTTTGATTGCGACGCATTGAAACCACCTTCAACCATGCAGCTTTGTATTCCGCACGGCACTTATGTAATACATTTGCCGCCTTATACGCCCAACTAAATCCACAGGAACAATGCGGGCGATATTCAGCGAACCCAGCATACCGAGTCGAGACTCAACGCAGTATGAAGAATCGCTTAACATTTGAGTTATTACAGTGCCAATTTCCTTCACCCAACTGTAGATTTTTATACAGATTGTGAATTTTGAGCACAATTGCTGGTAGTTGCCGGGAGACTATCAAAACCACGGCTTCAAAAAGTTACTCGTCCTACATATTCAGGCAATACGTAATGCGCCTTTTACTGATGCCGTTGACGCAGTAGCGGTAACGCTGGTTGTACTAAGCCCGAGTGAAACTTCGAAGACATTCAGTCATGACACAGCTGTCATTCGCACATTCGTAACGGCAAGCCGCTCACTGATGCGTTATTCTATAAGGCTGGTTGTAAGCATTAAGTTGTCAGCCATCCAAGGAGTCGCAAATGGGTGCAGTGGTAGTGGTCGGGACACACTGGGGTGATGAGGCCAAAGGCAAGCTAGTTGACATCCTCTGCCAAGAAGCCGATGCCGTCATCCGTTACGGCGGTGGCCCCAATGCCGGGCACACGGTTCAATTTGCTGGCACTCAGTACAAATTCCACCTCATCCCAAGCGGCGTGCTAACCCCGGGAGTCATTTCCATCATGGCCGATGGAATGGTTATCGACCCGTGGACTCTCACAGAAGAGATTAATGCACTCGTTGCTAAGGGCATCGATGTCTCAGGCCTGCGCATTTCCCAAAATGCCCACGTGATCCTTCCGTACCACCGTGACCTCGACATGCATGAGGAGACCGCGCGCGGCAAGGCCAAAATCGGAACCACTGGTCGTGGCGTAGGACCCTGCTATGCGGACAAAGCAAGCCGTGTCGGTATCCGCATGGGCGACATCATCAATCCAGCACGCCTCCGCGAGCGCCTAGAACAAATCATCCCGCTGAAAAATGCCATCCTGAAGCACGTCTTTCAGGCGGATACGTATACAGTCGATGGCATCATCAAACAGCTCAGCATCGTAACGGAAACTCTCGCACCGTACATCTGTGATACCCAAGCACTTGCGCACGACCTCATGGATGCTGGCAGCAAGATTTTGTTCGAAGGTGCCCAGGCCACGATGCTCGATCTCGATGGTGGGACGTACCCATTTGTGACGAGCAGCCATCCAATCTCCGGCGGTGCGACGATTGGAACGGGTATCCCACCAACGGCGATCTCGCAGGTTCTCGGCGTGGTCAAGGCCTATACAACGCGTGTTGGTTCGGGAACATTCCCGACGGAGCTCCTCGATGAGCGCGGCGACCGGATCCGTGAGCGTGGCCATGAATACGGCACGACGACCGGGCGGCCACGGCGTTGCGGCTGGCTGGATGCGTTTGCGCTCAAGCATTCCGTACGCGTAAATGGCCTTACGGGCATCCATATCGGCCACCTCGATGTCCTTGCAGGCTTTGATGAAGTTCAAATCTGTACCGGCTACACGCGTGGTGACGCGGCGCTTAACCGCTTCCCAAGCGGGGATGTTCAGCTCCTCGATGGCTGCGAACCCGTTTTTGAAACCCTCCCGGGCTGGGATGAAGCCGGCGTCGAAAATGCGACATCGTATGATGAGCTCCCAACCAACGCTAAGGCCTATGTGGCCCGTGTTCAGGAGCTTGCGGGTGTCCCCGCGCGCTTTGTATCTGTCGGCCCCGGACGTGAGCAAACCTTCCAGCTCCCCGATAGCCCATCTGCCGCTGACCTCTTCAGCATCTAAGAGCGGGATTTCAATATGACCGACATCCCCCACCGCTGGGCCATCGCCGGCCCAACCGCGGTTGGTAAAACGGCAGTCGGTATCGCCGTCGCGCAGCGATTAGGGAGCGCCTGTATCTCAGCGGATGCCGTCGCGGTTTACCGATCGCTTAACATCGGGAGCGCTAAGCCCACGCCTGAGGAGCAAGAAAGCATCCCTTGGTACGGGATTGATCTGGTCAACCCCACGGATGACTTCACCGTCCAAGACTTCACATCCCATACAGAGGGAGTCCTGACGGAATACGCCAGGCGCGGATTAACGCCAGTGATCGTAGGCGGTACTGGCCTCTACATCCGCCCGATCCTCGCAACACTTTCGATCCCACCCGTCGGTCCCCAGCCCGAGCTGCGCGCAGC
>CAIYBQ010000234.1 GCA_903924445.1 uncultured Armatimonadota bacterium
CATCCTGATGGCAGCGTTGTTCGACAATTTGCTCTATCCCCTCGTCATCATGCTGTCGATTCCACAGGCACTCGTTGGCGGCTTGCTTGGACTCTTGATCACGGGAAAACCGTTGTCCATTATTGCGATGATCGGTGTGATCATGCTGATGGGTCTCGTCACCAAGAATGCCATTCTGCTGGTCGACTTCACGAACAACTTGCGGCGACAAGGAATGGACAGATTTGAAGCCCTCCTCGAGAGTGGCCCCGCACGTCTTCGTCCTATCCTAATGACGTCTCTTGCCCAGATTCTCGGCGCCTGGCCAGTCGCTGCGGCCCTTGGTCGTGGGTCAGAGTTCCGCCAACCCCTCGGTATTGTTGTGATGGGTGGATTGATCCTCTCAGGACTGCTTACGCTGTTGGTCATTCCTTGTACGTATATTCTGTTTGATGACATCAGCCTTCTGTTCTCACGAAAACGTCGACGTTCCTAATGGAGGGGTTTCTTGCGCTCCTTTCGGGCATTCTCTTCATTATCGTCATTTGGGCGATTGTCAAGGATCGTATTGACACCGTTCGCGAGCGGGATGCGGAGAAACAACGTCGCCTAACTCTGGTGGCATTGCGGAAGCAATACATTGAGGCATCAGATGATGTTCCGGATGCGTGGGATAGGTTTGGAGATGCATTACGGGCAGCAGAGCAACCCGATGATGCGATTGAAGCATGGGTAAAGGCCGAGGAGACTGCCAAGGCACGAGGGATGTTTGTGTCGACGGACACAAGTCGAAAGATCCGGTTGGCCCAGCTGGACATCGCACAGCGCGAGAGGCCGGGAGCCTTTGGGATGACCGTTCATACCCGCGAGCAGATATGCCGCACGTGTGGTCGCTTGAATCCAGCGAATGCATCAACTTGCACAACGTGCGATGCCGCGCTAATGGCATCAACGATGGCTGCGACGACGCGGGGAGCGCATCGGACCGAGCTGATTACTGAAATGTTGCCACGCCTATGGATTTGGGGTGTTTTGTTACTGGCAATTGGTCTTGCGACATTCTTACCCATTGAAGTGCGGGGAGTTTTGGGTATTGCCACACTGGCTGTTCTGCCGTTTTGGTGGCTAAAAAAGTTTGGCGAAGGAACAGCCTAAGCGAGATCTGTCTCGACCTGCAGTCCTACCGCACCAATAATGGATGCGACTCGCTCACATTTATCTCTATTGGACCGAAACACAATGGCTCTTCCATCGAGGTGGACTTTGTATGCCAAAAACTCGGCAACATCTTCCGTACATCCGGTGGCTCGTTGTAAGACCTCTATAACATCATCAAAGGTATGACAATCGCAGTTATACAGGATCACAACCCAGCCCCCATCCCCGGGTAACTTGGATTGCAATGACTTCTCAGAGATCACTTCCGGGAGGTCTACAACACTTGAACTCGTATTCAACTCAACCATTCTGACGCGGAGTCTACCACAAGCCACACGTGTTCCGAAGGGTATAATCGAAGCATCTCGTCGTAATGAAGGAATCAAAAAATGCCCATCGTAACCATTGAAGGTGTTGGTCCTGTTGAAGCTGAGCTCGGACGTAAGCTCGTAAATGTGATTGAAGGTGCTGGTGTTGATATCCTTCACCGCTGCGGTGGAAGACCAGCCTGTACGACCTGTATGGTCAAGGTCAAAGCTGGAGATGTTTCCCCGATGGAAGCTGCTGAAGAAGAGGCTCTTGAAGAACCTGAGCTGATCGAAACCTGCAGATTGTCCTGTCAGATTCGTGTTACATCTGACCTAACCGTTGAGGTCATTCACACGGTCACGAACTCTGGAAAAGACGGCGCTGGCCCAACAGTAACGGAATAAACCGTACCGTTTCCGAATTGAAGTGGATGGAGAGTGATCTCCATCCACTTTTTGCATTTACAGCTCGTCGTTATGGAAAAACTCGAGGACTTCACCATCTGGGCCAAGGAAAAATCCAACTCGAATTGTCTTTCCATTCACTTCAACACTCTTTGGCTCGATCGTAATCGTGCACCCAAGGGCCCGAACGACCTCAATGTCTGCATCGACATCGGTTGAGCGAAGCGCCAAGTGGAAGAACCTTCCCTCGACCGGCGGATTCTGCTCAGGTGTGCTGGCAAACAGCTCAAGGTAGTTACCATCACCTAAATCGAGCAATGCAATCCGTCCGCTACCTTCGCCCCACGAATGGGCTAAGGGAAAACCCATTCCTTCGGTGTAGAAGAGTAGACTCTTGTCAAAATCTGATGCTCTAAGTGCGACATGATGAAACCCACATCCACTGAACTTCTGGTTTGTTCCTGCCATTTCATTTCCTCCTGAAAATGCTTCGTTATCTTATCGGCTCAAGTCTCACGACCGTTTTCTGACGCAGCTCGGGTGTCGACATCTGTGTATCCAGCACCCATGGGATTACGGTGTTTGCTGGCCAATCTGCACTGACACGCAGTGTCCTGTCGCGTACGCGTGTACCGCTTGGTTCCACGACACGGACCTGAAGCGCGAATCTCCCACGAACACCCGATGTTCCCGTAATCTTTGCATATCCAAAGAGTAAGCCACCGTTCCCCCAAACGACATCGGTTAATCTAATTCTTCGAATGTCCTTTGGTTCTAACAAGTTAGCACCCGGATCATCCTGCCAGGATTGCATCCACTGACCGTCGTTATTCGTTTGGATTTTCCCGGTGAGGACGTGACGCCGTACCTTGATCGCGTTCACATCCCCGTAGCGCCAGCCATATGTGGTGACCGCGAGTGCGCCCCAAACTGAGCCAGCGAGGACTGTAAGAAGCACAAAAGGTATCAATCTTTTATTCATACGACATTCCTGACTGACGTAACGGTGAGGGTTCCAACGTACAGAGGCTGTGATCTCGCTTCATTCCTAAGGTGGCAAATGGCGAACGACTCCCCGTTCGGCCCCGAGTAACTGGAACGTATTTGCCCAACGACAGCTTCTTCCGTGCGTACCTCATGCGACGTAACATCCCCGGGGATTTCAAGCAGGACTAACTCTCTGTGGGTTCGACCGCGTGCATCGATCCGTGCAGTAATCTCCTGGCCGATGTAGCACCCTTTCGTAAAGGAAATGGCACTTCCGGTGATGCCTGATTCCATGGCAAGGATTCGTGTGAAATCCGTACATCCTGCCGGTATTGCAGCGGTGAGGCGCTGATGCTCAGCATCTTCGACTGTGCCACGAATTAGCCCTGCTCCGGCAAACAAGGGTGTGAGGTCCCCCGCTGCTGACCAGGTCACGAAGCATGGCCCATCCCGACGAAGAACTGGCAATGCGTGTATTTGGACATCATCGATTGTAAAGGTCAGAATATGCCCATCAGACGCTTTGTCTACGCCGGCAAAGACATCGTGGATGTCACCCATTATCCAAAACGACTCAGCGGATCCGAGCACATCATGCAGCGCACAGCGTTCCATAACCACGTAGTGATCCAGAAGTGAGATGATTTCACCCGCTGGAGCGCCTTCGACATCGATGTACAACGCATCCGATGTGGTGTGAACGGTCATTGGATAGACGATGGTCCCTTTGTTATCAAGGTGGAAAGCCCTCAGCCCTGTGGACGGATATTGGCTAGTGACATCGTTTGTAACCATCCCTTGTAAGAATTGGACTCGATCACGACCCGTCAATTTGATGATTGATGCCAAAGGTCTTGGGACGTACATTACCTGCACAATAGAACCTGCTTTCCGCCTAACGCTCTCCAAAAACACAGACCATCACACAGAGACTAAGTCTTATGAACGACGCCCAAGTAAGCGATCGATTTTGTTCAAAACGATGTTCTGCGAGATTAGTTTACCTAGGGAGTACTTCTCAGCAACGACATTCAGGGTGACGGCAGCCACTGTATACGCGACAGCCAACAATATATTACTTGATGCAATAACAGCAAGAGCGACAGCCGTCCCGATTGCTATGGCGCCCGAATCCCCCATCATAACCTTCGCACGAGCATCAGGGATGATTGTGATAAGCAATATTGAGATTGAACCCATCGCTACGGGTAGCGGAACAAAGGGCAGCAGCATCAAGAGGGTGATTACAGCGAATCCTTGTGAACGACCGGGTCGTAAGTCAAGGAGATTGAATGCATTTGACGATGCAGCGATCATGATGATGTTGAGATATGCCACCCAACTCTGCAACCCTTGTGTATACAGCGAAAAGATGCCGGCCATGAGTGGCGATGCAACCAACTTTAGGAGTCCGGTGGTAAAGGTACCACAACGCAGTGCGGTAAGGTGACCTCGAATTCCGCGATAGGTTGGAGACCCATAGACGTCATCCAGAAAGCCAATAAGACTAAACCCTAGAATCAGTAAGGCCGCTGGCATGGCAAACGGATGCGTAACTCCCATTACGGCACTGAGACCAAAAGCTGGCAAGATACCAAATGTAACAGGTATCCGTGCACCGAATGCGTTCGTTCGAAGGAAGCGTTCGGGCCAGTTGACCTTGAGGATGAGGTGACTGAATACTGCCGTCAGACAGCACACAAAACATAGGGTCAGTACGATTTGATTAATGGAAACATTCACGAGTGATCGCCATTATGAGGTGAAGTAGCTGTTTGGCGCGATGGATTCGTCCCGTAAGGTCATTCTGAGTTACACGATGATCCATTTGCGTTTGGACTTCTACCAGCAGTGTTTTCGCGCGACCTAGCCGAATGTTCATCGCTGTTTCCAATCCAAATCCATACGTCAGTGGAAGGATGCTCTCTAGGGTGTCCCGCCGCACAAGGCGTTGACCAGAGAGTGGCGCTTTCATCTTCCATCCCCCGAGGAGACTGGTCCCTTTCCTTGCAATCCGCACCGCAAGCCCAAGGCCGCCACCTCTCCCCGGAATCACGGGAAACAATGCCACGACACAGGCATCCTGGCCAGCAGGATAGGCATGAATCAGCTTTGTAACCTCACCGGCAGACTCGCCTAAATCGGCATCGAGCATTAGTATAAACTCACTTTTTGCCGCCTGCACACCTGCCATCAGGGCAGCAGATTTTCCTTGATTACGAACGAGACTGATAAGCGTAGCTGAATGTGAACGCGCAATCTCTGGAGTTCGGTCAGTAGAGCCGTCATCAACAACGATGATGCTAGATATCTCGTCAATCAAAGAAAGTGCGGCTAGGGTCTTTCCTAACAGTGCCTCTTCATTATGTGCGGGAATAACGACATCGATGGTCACTGCGATGAAACGCTCCACTTGAAATTCGGAAGGTCTTCATCTGAGTACGGTCCTGTTCCGTAAACCGCAGGTTTTGCAAATGGTGAAAGCATCAAAGCTGACAAACCAACGCTTGTTTCGGCATTGGTTACAACAGGAATACCGACAGAGACACATTCCTGAAGAAACGCAGCGTTACCATCATCTGCTGTCACAACAATGACTTTACATTTCAGGTCAATCAGATCTGTCATCAGCGTAACGAGACCCAGCCTTTGTACCGGGAGCATGTCATTAATTCTGGTGCTAGCCGGCATGACAAAGATAAGGGTTCGTTCGTTAAAATCATCAGTGCCGTCCAGTTTTAGGGAAATCGTCGGGGATGAAACAGCATCGTCATTATTGACCCACTTGTCATCCTTCAGCGACACATTACGTGTGTCCAGCCATGGTCCGAGCTCACCGATCGTTTGTGCAATCTTCTTCGTGTTCGCTTTTTCAACCGAAACAATACTCACTGATTTGGCTTTCCAAAGGCTCGGTGCTGCGTTTCCTACTAAGCGAAGCAATGCAACATCTGATTGTCCACGTCGCTTGATATCAACCTGCAGATCTTCCATCCGACGTTCCAGCTGCTGAACAATTCGGGCCTGTCGGTCAACGACCTTGTCACCGACGACCAATGTACCCATAACCACGCCTATACCAAGTGCGAAGAATACGGAGGCTAAGGAGGCAATATGATAGCGAAAACCAGGATTCATGCGGTGAATGCCTTATAAACAAGCAGTAGGGATCTAGATAGTATTTGCCCAGCTGGGGTCAGCAAAAGTAATACGATGACTGGAAAGAGTGCGGCAGAGACCAGAAGCAACAGTGAAGGCCCAATTGGTTGATTCATCGACATAAGGCTTGACACACCCTTTGCATCAACGAGTCGGCTACCAACTTTCAGCCGAACCAAGAAAGTGGACGCCATTCCCCTACGTCCTTTGTCAAGAAAATCTTCCATATGGGTGTGCGTACCGACTGCGACGATCAGCTTTGCACCTAATTCATAGGCCAGCAGTAATGCCGCATCCTCACTGGTACCAGCCACAGGAAATGTCATGTAAGGCAATCCAAGCTGCTGGCAACGTGATGCACCGGGAGCCGCCACAGGTTGAGATGATGATATGTACGCATGAACAATCAGTTCTGCACCGCAACGTAGGGAACGATCGGAAACGCTGTCCATATCGCCAAGAATCACATCTGGGACAAGCCCAATAGAGAGAAGCTCATCCGCTGCTCCATCAACCGCAATAATGAGTGGCTTTGCGTCAGCAAAGAAGTTTGCGAGCAAACGAAGATCTTCCCGGTAGCGGTTACCGCGCACTGCAACCACGGCAGGCTTATCAAAGAAATCCGTTTTCACATCTGGAGGGATTATGGGGTCAAGGAGCAATGTACGCTCACTATCCCTCTCCAAGTACGTCAAGGTGTTACGAACAAACGCATCCAGTTCACTGTCAAGGTTCTCACGAGCGCTCGCAAGTGAAACATTGATGTCGGCTTCACTTACACTTCTGAGTGCGAAGGTTCCTATCCCGCCAACGATTAAGTTAGAGGTTTCGAATCGTCCAGTTGAGCGATCAGGAATAGAATCAAGAATATTCGAATCTGATTCGTAGATTGGAATCCCAGCCGCGAGCAATACTTTCGGTCCCTGATTAGGATATTTTCCCGTTACAAATGGTGCACAGTTGATGATTGCCGCAGGTTTCGCCCGAGCAAGTCCCTCTGCCGCCACGGAATCAAGGTCAGGATGCGCAATCAGGACGATCTCACCGGGAAGAACAGTGGGTGCAGTCACCTTGGTTCGATGCGCAATCCTGATGATTGGATCTGTACTCTGATAGCGAAAACCACTAATTATTTTCTGCAGCTCGCCCATTGAATCATTGTATAGCATGCAGTTTCGGATGCTCAGCCAGTGACAGGGGTTGTGTAAGTTCCAAGGCTACACACAACCCTGAATTGCTCATCAAGAAGAATTTAAACTAATGAAACTGGAGTATTCCCGCGAATTCCACTTGAACGTAGACCAAAGCGAACTAAGATAACCGCAATCCAGAACTCTTCGGTGATTTTGACCGAAGAAAGACAAAAAAAAGCCCCCCCTCGAATGAGGGAGGGCTTCCGAACAACAGTTCTAGAACTCCATACGTGTTGCGCCACCAGGCCCAGCATTTGCTGAGGAGCGGAACGGAACACCGAGGAGTGCGAGGAGGTGACGCGCATCGGCATCGTTCTCGGCCGTCGTGACCATGATGATGTCCATGCCGCGCATCTTGTCAACCTGATCGTATTGAATCTCAGGGAAGACAAGCTGCTCCTTCATGCCCATGGCAAAGTTGCCACGACCATCGAAACTATTTGGGTTTACACCCTGAAAGTCACGAACACGAGGCAGGGTGATGTTGACCAAACGGTCAAGGAACTCCCACATGCGTGCACCACGCAACGTGACCTTACATCCGATTGCTGACCCTTCACGAAGTCGGAAGTTAGCAACGGATTTCTTAGCACGACAAACCATCGGCTTTTGACCAGAGATTGCAGTCATATCTTTGATTGCATGGTCCATCAGCTTAGGATCACCGCCGGTTTGACCAGCTTTTCCAACGCCCATGTTGATAACAATCTTCTCGAGCTTTGGGCATTGCATGACGTTGTCGTAGCCAAACTGCTTCATCATCGCAGGGGCAACCTGCTCAGCGTATACACGCTTCAAACGTGGTTCGTAATTAGACATATTTCCTCGTTATAAACCGAGTGAAGTCCCGGAATTACACGCAGAGCGCGCCGGGGGGATTCGCAAGGGCGATCAGATTACCTGACCACCCTTGACTGCGACGCGAACTTTCTTGCCATCGATGACTTGCGAACGAACACGTGTCGCTTCGCCATTTGCATTGACAAGTGCAACCTTGCTCGCAAGAATAGGCACTTCAACAACAACTTTACCGCCCGTAGGGTTTGGATCAGCTGGTGTTGGCTGTGCTTTTTGGTGCTTGGTTACGAAGTTGATTCCCTCGACGAGAATCTTACCGGTCTTAGGATAAACCTTGGAGATAACTCCGGTCTTTCCAGCATCCTTACCAGCGAGGACCTTAACAGTATCGCCAGACTTGACCTTGAGCTTAGCCTCAAACTTGATTGGGGATCGTGGCATCAGAGTACCTCCGGTGCAAGCGAAACAATCTTCATGCCACCAGAAACATTGGTCGCATCACGAAGTTCACGTGCAATAGGGCCGAAAACGCGTGTACCACGCGGTTCCAGGTTGTTATTGAGAACGACTGCGGCGTTCTCATCAAAGCGCAACGTTGAACCATCAGCACGCTTAATTGGCTGCTTTGTACGAACGATGACGGCTTTAACAACATCACCCTTCTTGACCGCAGCACCAGGCGTCGCGGACTTCACAGCTGCAACAATGACATCGCCCACATGGCCGACGCGTGTCATGGAACCTTTGAGAACACGGATACACAGTAAGGATCGTGCACCTGAATTATCCGCAGCACGAAGCCGCGTATATTGTTGAATCATATCTAACTCCCATCGGCAGCACGGGGTTGCCCCCGCCTGCCGATTGCCAATCTATGGCGTGCGACGCAAACTACTTAGCCTTTTCAACGACCTTGAGCAAGCGCCAATTCTTATTCTTCGAGATCGGACGACATTCCATTATCTCAACGGTATCGCCGATTCCAGCTTCACCATTTTCATCGTGCGCTTGGAAACGGGTAGACCGCTTCATCGTACGTCCGTACAGAGGGTGAGACTTAAGAGTATTAACCTGAACAACGATGGTCTTCTCCATCTTGTCAGAAACGACCACACCCTGTCTCGTTTTACGAATACCGCGTTGCAAATCTTCAGACATTACTTAGCCTCCACTTGATTCAAGTACGTCAGAATCCGAGCAATCTGCTTGCGCGTATTCGCCAACTCTGCCGTGTTCTCCAGCTGTCGCTTGCCCAGTGAAAACTGAAGCTGCCACAGCTTGAGGCGGGTTTCATCCAACTTAGCCCGAAGACCAGCGGCATCCAGCCCGTTTAACTCCTCACGGCTCTCCTTTGCCAATCTATTATTCGGCATGAACCGTCTCCTTCTCCACAGCCGCCGCTTCGGAGGCACGTGAAATGAATTTCGTAGCGATCGGGAGTTTGTGTGCAGCAAGTCGCATCGCTTCTCGTGCAAGTTCTTCCGATACACCATGCATTTCAAACAGCATACGACCAGGCTTAACAACAGCAACCCAGCCATCAGGTGCGCCCTTGCCGGAACCCATACGAGTTTCAGCCGGCTTTTTGGTATAGGACTTATCTGGAAAAATACGAATCCAGATCTTACCGCCACGACGAATCTTACGGGTCATTGCAATACGAGCAGCCTCAATCTGGTTTGCTGTCATCCAGCAAGATTCAAGCGCTTGAAGTCCAAAATCACCGAAGTTGAGACGCGTTCCACCGGAGGCAACTCCCCGTCGGTGTCCACGATGCATGCGTCGATATTTGACGCGCTTAGGAGCCAACATAGATTACTGACCTCCACCAGATGTAAACGAACCGGATCCGGCGTATCCACCGCCTTCACGAGGACCACGTCCACGTGGACCACCGGCTCCAGGACGACCCGGGCCACGCTGACCACCACCGCCACGGCCACCACGGCCACGGCGATCATCATCACCACGACCAGCGCTAGGACGTGCAGCAGGATTGTCCATCGGACGACGTGCACCAGGGAGAATATCGCCCTTGTAGATCCAGACCTTGACGCCGATTGTGCTGTAAGCAGTTACAGCTTCATAGAAGCCATAATCGATATCCGCACGCAGGGTATGGAGAGGAATCTTTCCTTGACGATCAGACTCTTTACGTGCCATTTCTGCACCGCCAAGGCGGCCAGCTACATGACACCGGATTCCGAGTACACCAAGACGCATTGCACGGGTTACTGCCTGACGCATTGCACGCTTGTAACCAATACGCTTCTCGATCTGCTGAGCAATAGACTCAGCGACTAGCTGCGCATTTGTTTCCAGTTGACGAATTTCCTGCACATTGACATGCACAGTCTTCTTGGTCAACTTTTCGAGATCACCACGGAGTAAGTCAACGCCTGCGCCACCCTTACCAATAATGATTCCGGGCTTCGCTGTGTGCAATGTAACTCGCACTTGGTTTGCCTGGCGCTCAATTTCGGTCTTGGCGATTGCAGCGTTTTCCCACCCACGGCGCTTCTTGACGATTTTACGGATCTTGTAGTCTTCCAGAACAAAGGCAGCATACTGCTTGTCTGCATACCACTTCGAATCGGCATCACGGATTACACCGATACGGAAACCGATAGGATGAATTTTCTGTCCCATTATGCTTGTTCCTCTACGGTCGTATCCACAGGTGCTTCAGCTGTATCCGTTGCGACATCTGCAACAACATCAACGATCTCTTCAACAACGACTGGCTCGACCTTGAGGTCAGCACGGAGAGGCGCCTTAGGAGCCTTCTTACCAGTCTTGATCGGCTTCGGAGCGCCTTCAGCAACTACAATCGTGATGTGACTGGAGCGCTTGAGAATCGCATAGGCACGACCTTGGGCACGTGGTTGAACACGCTTCATCGAAGGCCCTACGTCGACAAAACAACGTGCAATCTTGAGATTCGTCAAATCAAGACCATGGTTGTTGCCAGCATTGGCCATCGCAGAGCGCAGAACTTTGCTGATCTCAGCGGCTGCATGGTTAGGCGTGAACTTAAGGATGTCCAGCGCATCGGCTGCATACTTCCCACGAACCGTATCAAGTACGAATCGAACTTTACGTGGCCCCATACGTACGTAGCGGGCTGTAGCTTGTGCTTCCATTTCTCTACCCCCTACTTCCGCATACGAGTCGACTGGCCTGTACCACCAGCGTGACCCTTGAACGTCTTCGTTTGGGAGAATTCCCCAAGCTTATGACCAACCATGTTTTCGGTCACAAAAACTGGCACATGCTTCCGGCCGTCATGGACAGCAAATGTGTGTCCAATAAACGACGGAAAAATCGTAGAACGGCGAGACCAGGTTTTGATAATCCTTTTCTCACCCTTTTCGTTCAGCTGATCGACTTTATCGAGCAGCTTAGGATCCGCAAACGGACCCTTCTTGAGAGATCGTCCCATTATTACTCCTCGTCGGATTAATGCATCCGACCATTGCCCCAGACGTAGAACCATCTACCGGGTGCGTGGCACCAGACAATGCCTGATGCCACATCGACGTTCGTAGTGAGACTACTTACGCCGTCTGACGATAAACTTATCGGTTGATTTGTTGCGTCGCGTCTTGAATCCAATAGCGAGCACACCCGTAGCCGAAACCGGGCCCTTCTTACGACCAACAGGAGATTGACCTTCACCACCACCATGGGGGTGGTCCCTTGGGTTCATGGCAACACCACGGACTTGAGGACGACGTCCCATCCACCGGGTCTTACCAGCTTTACCCCAAGATTCATTCTCATGCTCAAGGTTTCCAACTTGACCAATCGTTGCACGACAGGTCAGAAGAATCTTACGCATTTCACCGGATGGCAAACGCAAGGTAGCGTACTTGCCTTCTTTTGCCATCAACTGAGCACCAGAACCAGCGGAACGTACAAACTGTCCACCAGCACCAGGGCGCAGCTCAACATTATGAACTGTCGTACCAACCGGGATGTTGACCAACGGAAGCGCATTTCCAACCTTGATGTCAGAGTCAGCGCCGTTGAAGACCGCATCACCTGGCTTCATACCAACAGCAGCAAGGACATATGCCTTTGTGCCATCAGCATACTGAACAAGCGCGATACGACAGGTTCGGTTTGGATCGTATTCGATCGCAGAGACCGTTCCTTCAACGCCATCTTTGTTACGCTTGAAGTCAACCAAGCGGTACATACGCTTGTGTCCGCCACCACGATGGCGAACAGTAATGCGCCCCTGATTGTTACGGCCAGCACTCTTCTTCAAAGGTGCAAGCAGGCTCTTTTCCGGCTTGTCCTTTGTGATTTCCTCGAATGAAGAAATCGCCATGTGACGACGGCCAGGTGTTATAGGCTTAAACTTTCGTACTGGCATTTTACACTCCCTCGAAGATCTGGATCGATTGACCCTCGGCAACGGTTACGATGGCCTTCTTGACCGATGGAGTACGGCCAGTGCTTGAGCGACCAAACATCCGGTAGCGCTTTACACGTCCCTTGGTCAGGATTGTGTTCACATTCGTAACCGTGATAGCGCCGCCATCCGTAGTGGTAAACAGCTTCTCAACTGCTTCACGGATTTGCATCTTGTTTGCACCGACGTGAACAACAAACGCATACTTGCGCTCACCGCTCATCGTTAGTGCCTTTTCAGTGATGACAGGTCGAAGGATAGTGCTATAGAGATTAGGCATTTTCAGTCACCTCACCCGCCCACACGGAGTCAATCTTCCGGATTGCAGCCTTTGTAGCAACAATGATTCCGCCATTGACAACATCACGCGTCGAAAACGCCGGAGCTACACGAAGCGTGATACCTTCGATGTTCCGGAGAGACTTGATGACAGTCTCGTCTTCACCCTCAATAATCACAAGTGATTTACGAGCTCCGCCAGTGACTTCCTTGAGGAACGTTGCCGCAGCCTTTGTTGAAATCTTTTCCATCGGGAAGGAATCAACAACGATCAACTCAGCATCGTTCAACTTTGCGGTAAGCGCACTCCAGATAGCCAAACGCTTCATCTTCTTAGGAAGCGCATGCCCCAGATCGCGAGGATGAGGACCGTGAGCAGCTCCACCCTTACGCCAGTGTGGCGCAATGATCGAACCTTGTCGCGCACGACCAGTTCCCTTTTGCTTAAATGGCTTGCGTCCACCACCAAACATGTCTCCACGTCCAGGCGCATTACGCGTATCCTGGCGGCGGTTTTCCATCTCGGCTTTGACAGCCTGGTGCATCAAAGGGATATTGACGCGGGCAGCGAACACACGCTCAGATGCGGTGACCTCGCCTGCCTGCTTTCCCCCAATCGTTTTTATCGCCAACGTAGGCATAATTATTCTCCGAACCAGTGATTCAACACTGATTACTTCTTCTTACTTGAGCGAACGGTCTCGACACGAACCTTAACCTTCTCAGCACGACGCGCCTTCGTCACTTCGACGAGTGCGCCATCGGGACCAGGAACGGCTCCACGAACAAACAAAAGGTTGTCCGCGACGTCAAACCGAACGACCTTCAGGCCGAACTGAGTCACTCGCTCTCCACCCATGCGTCCAGGCTTCTTATTACCCTTGAACGTACGTGCCGCATCGGTGGCTCCACCAGACTGTGGCTTACGGTGAACCATCGAACCGTGCGTCATGTCACCACCATGGAAGTGATAACGCTTGACTACACCAGCGAAACCCTTGCCCTTGGATGTGCCACTAACGACAACACGCTCACCGATGGCGAAGATATCAGCGGTGATCACATCACCAACCGACACAGTTGCGTCCGCTTGAATTGCAAACTCACGCAAGTGACGGCGCGGTTGAACACCAGCAGCACGCAGGTGGCCCTGCTCAGGACGAGTCAAGCGGTCTACCCGACATTCACCAAATGCAACCTGAGCTGCAGAATAGCCATCGGTTTCAACCGTACGCACCTGAGTAACAACGTTTGGCTCAACAGCCAAAACCGTTACAGGAACAACCTTACCCTCTTCATCGAAGAGTTGGGTCATACCGACCTTGCGGCCGAGAATTCCCTTAATTGACATAACTAACCTCCACGGCGCACCTGGGGACCTATATCCTTGCGTGACGCGGTATTCTCTCTAACTTAGAGTTTAATCTCGATATCAACGCCACTTGGAAGATCAAGGCGCATAAGCGCATCAATCGTCTTAGGACCTGGATTCAAGATATCAATGAGACGCTTGTGAGTACGCATCTCAAAATGTTCCATCGACTCTTTATCAATGGTTGCGTTGCGCTGAACAGCATATATAGCCTTCTCGGTCGGAAGAAGTACAGGACCAGAAATCCTTGCGCCTGTGCGACGGGCTGTATCTACAATCTTTTCAGCTGACTGATCAAGAACGCGGTGATCGAACGCACGGAGGCGGATTCGAACTTTGTCTTTTCGCATATTACTTACACTTTCCGCAGATCGGTCATACCACTCTCGCGATATGACCGATAGCAATCACACCTACTCGATGACGCGGGCGACGACGCCGGCCCCAACCGTGTGTCCACCTTCACGGATTGCGAAGCGCAATCCCTGCTCCATAGCGATAGGAGCAATCAGCTCTGCGGAGATCTTAATGTTGTCTCCAGGCATGATCATCTCGACACCCTCAGGAAGATTCATCGATCCAGTAACGTCCGTTGTACGGAAGTAGAACTGAGGACGGTAACCATTAAAGAATGGCGTATGGCGTCCGCCTTCTTCTTTCGAAAGGATATAGACCTCGGCCTCAAACTTGGTGTGTGGCTTGATGGAACCTGGCTTAGCAAGAACCTGACCACGCTCGATGGACTTGCGATCGACGCCACGGAGAAGGATTCCGGCGTTGTCACCAGCCTCGACGTAGTCGAGAGTCTTGCGGAACATTTCCATGGAGGTAGCGGTCGTGGTTGCAGTGTCCTTGAGACCGATGATCTCAATCTGCTCACCAGCCTTGAGCTGTCCACGCTCGACACGACCAGTTGCAACCGTTCCACGACCAGTGATCGTAAAGACGTCTTCAACAGGCATGAGGAATGGAAGATCCTTTGGACGCTCTGGCGTTGGGATGTACGAATCAACCGTAGCCATAAGCTTGTGGATTGCAGGCTCGCCGTACTCGCCCTGTCCACCAGCTAAAGCTTCAGTGGCAGATCCGACGATGATTGGTGTGTCATCGCCAGGGAAGTCGTACTTCGCAAGAAGTTCGCGAACTTCGAGCTCAACTAGCTCAAGAAGCTCAGGGTCATCAACCATGTCAGCCTTGTTAAGGAAGACAACAATGGAAGGAACACCAACCTGCCGCGCAAGCAGGATGTGCTCACGGGTCTGAGGCATAGGGCCATCAGCAGCGGAGCAGACGAGGATTGCACCATCCATCTGAGCTGCACCAGTAATCATGTTCTTGATGTAGTCAGCGTGACCTGGACAGTCAACGTGGGCATAGTGGCGGGAGGCCGTCTCATATTCGACGTGAGCGGTGTTAATCGTAATACCACGCTCTTTTTCTTCTGGAGCAGCATCGATATCTTCGTACTTACGCGCCTGTGCACCACCGGACTTTGCGAGAACCGTGGTGATTGCAGCTGTCAACGAAGTCTTTCCGTGGTCAACGTGACCGATGGTTCCGATGTTTACGTGCGGCTTTGAACGCTCAAACTTAGCCTTACCCATACCAATTCACCTCATCTATTGGGAGATAACATCTCCACACACGCTAAAAAGTGCAATGGACACGCACAAACGAGCCCATGCGTTTACAGGAAACGCCCGACTAATATAGGCCGTGGCCAGACGGTTGTCAAGCCACAGCCCACTTTAGTTGATGTTATTTGCCTTGCTTTGCTTTGATATCGTCCGCAACGTTACGTGGGACTGCTTCGTAGTGGCTTGGCTCCATCGTCGAGCTCGCACGACCTTGCGTCATCGAACGCAACGTCGATACATAGCTGAACATTTCTGCTAGTGGAACCTTGGCCTTGACAACAATCGTTCCGCCAGGTCCATTTTCCTGACCTTGGATCATTCCACGGCGACGGTTGAGGTCACCAATGACATCTCCAAGGAACTGATCAGGAGTAACAACCTCAATCGACATGATTGGCTCAAGGATAACTGGATTTGCCTTGCCCATCGCTTCGCGATAAGCCATGCGACCAGCTTCAACGAATGAGATTTCGTCAGAGTCAACATCATGGTAAGAACCATCCGTGACACGGACCTTGACATCGACGACAGGATAGCCAGCAACCGTTCCATGAAGGATTGTGTCGCGGACGCCCTTTTCAATCGCTGGGATGTATTCGCGAGGAATCGATCCACCAACTGTGTCGTTGATAAATGCAAATCCTGCACCGGTTTCGTTTGGCTCGACAATCAGCGTACAGTCTCCAAACTTACCACGTCCACCGGTCTGCTTTTTGAACAGGCCGCGTGCCTTTGCTTGGGATGTGACTGTTTCACGGTAAGCAACCTGTGGCTTGCCTTGATTTGCTTCAACCTTGAACTCACGACGCATGCGGTCGACGATGATCTCGAGGTGGAGCTCACCCATTCCACGGATGATGGTCTGTCCTGTTTCGACATCGGTGTACATACGGAATGTCGGGTCTTCTGCTGCGAGACGCGACAACGCAACACCCATCTTGTCTTGGTCGGCCTTCGTCTTCGGCTCAATCGACATTTCGATAACTGGGTCAGGGAAGGACATCGATTCCAGAATAATTGGGGACTTCTCTTCACAGATTGTGTCGCCGGTCGTGGTTTCAGAAAGTCCAACTGCAGCGGCGATATCACCCGCATAAACCTGATCGATTTCTTCACGCTTGTTTGCGTGCATCTGAACGATACGGGAGATGCGCTCCTTCTTGCCCTTAGTCGCGTTGTAAACATAAGAACCCTTTGTGATGGTTCCGGAATACACACGGAAGAAGGTGAGGTTGCCGACGTGCTGGTCGTTCATCAGCTTGAATGCCAGCGCGGAGAATGGTTCATCATCTGATGGCAGGCGAAGATTCGTTTCATCCGTATCTGGGTTGAGACCTTCGATGCCTTCAACATCAAGCGGGCTTGGGAGGTAATGGATTACAGAGTCCAGAAGTGGCTGAATACCCTTGTTCTTGAAGGCTGTACCACAGAGCATTGGGTAGATCTTCATGTCGATCGTTGCCTGACGTAGCGCAGCAACGATCTCATCACGGGTGAGTTCCTCACCGCCAAGATATTTCTCCATGAGCACATCAGATTGCTCAGCGGCAGCCTCTACGACGCCGATCCGGAATTCGTCGGCCAAGTCCTTCAGCGAAGCAGGGATTTCAACAATCTCAGGAGCCTTGCCAAAGTCATCGTTCGTGTAAACGATAGCCTTCATCTCAACGAGGTCGATTACGCCCTTGAAGTCGCCTTCAGCACCGATTGGAATTTGAATTGGTACTGCAGGTGCACCCAGACGGTCTTTGACCATCTTGACAACATTGTAGAAGTCAGCACCGGTACGGTCCATCTTGTTTACGAAGATCAGACGAGGGACCTTGTACTTAGTCGCTTGGCGCCAAACGGTCTCGGACTGTGGCTGGACACCTGCCACTGCACAGAAGACAGCTACAGCACCATCAAGAACACGCATCGAACGCTCAACTTCAACAGTAAAGTCAACGTGACCAGGTGTGTCAATGATGTTGATACGGTGGGTAGATTCGCGCGCACCCTGCGCAGACTTGATAGGATCAAGGCTTACATTCAGACCCCAGAAACAAGTCGTTGCTGCGGATGTAATCGTGATTCCACGCTCACGCTCCTGCTCCATCCAGTCCATCGTGGCAGCGCCTTCATGGACTTCACCAATCTTGTAGTTAACGCCTGTATACAACAAAATACGTTCGGTACAGGTAGTCTTACCTGCATCAATGTGCGCTGCAATGCCGATGTTTCGCGTATTTTCGAGGCTAAATGCACGTGCCATGTCTTTTTCTTCCTTACCCCATCCAGGTTATGTAAATCCGACCTAAAACTTGACGCACTAAACCCCGCAGCCGGATTTCCGGTGCGGGGCCAGTGACTAGAAGCGGTAGTGGGAGAACGCTTTGTTCGCCTCTGCCATCTTGAAGCCCTCTTCACGACGACGTACTGCTCCACCCTGCTTGTTCGCTGCATCCATGAGTTCCTGGGTGAGCTTCTCAACCATCGTACGACCATTACGGCGACGGGCGAAAGTGATCATCCAGCGAATACCCACCGACATGCGGCGGTCAGGACGTACTTCAACAGGGACCTGATACGTAGCACCGCCTACACGGCGAGGCTTTACTTCAACAACTGGCATCACGTTCCGTAGAGCTTCCTGGAACACTTCGATGCCAGGACGACCGGAACGTTGCTCGATGCGCTCGAGTGCGCTGTAGAAGATTTTTTCGGAAACCGACTTCTTACCATCGAGCATCAATCTATTAATAAAACGCGTCACAACGACATCCCCGTAGATTGGATCAGGATGTACTTCGCGTCGTGGGGCTGGACCCTTACGTGGCATATGTCAAAACTCCTACTTCTTTGCCGCTGCGCCAGGCTTTGGTTTCTTGGTTCCATACTTGGAACGTGATGACTTACGATCTTTCGTACCCTGGGAGTCCAGCGTTCCACGAATGATGTGGTACCGGACACCTGGGAGGTCTTTTACACGACCACCACGAATCATCACAACGCTGTGCTCCTGGAGGTTATGACCAATTCCAGGGATATAAGCGGTTACTTCAATACCGTTTGAAAGACGAACACGGGCAACTTTACGAAGTGCTGAGTTTGGCTTCTTAGGGGTCATCGTACGAACGACAACACACACGCCGCGCTTTTGAGGATTCCCCTTCATCGCGGGCGACTTGCTCTTCTTCTCGACCTTCTTACGGCCCTTGCGCACCAATTGGCTAATTGTTGGCATAAACCTATCTCGCTCCTCTACGCCATGACGAACACGTTTCCCGTATTCTGATGCGTAATTCCAAAAACACGCTAACCGGGCGCACACGAAGATAGGCCAAACAAGGATGTCCCTGTTTAGTGCTGTCGTTAACGCCGCCAGCAACGGCCTTCCAGCGTGAAACACACCAGAACATAATCCACTACAACACGAAATGTGCCGTAGTCAACCGCGCGAGTATATCGATGTCCCACACCGATGTCAAGCGATGTACGTCTGTTGCAGGTGGACGCCGGTCGATCATGCGTATAATAGTGCGTGTCCACCTACAAGCTTCGAGTCCATTTATTCATAACGTGCGTTGCTGACCGTCTTGGCGTTCATGCAGCCGAGTCGACGGTCAACTTACTCCGGCTACATGGATGCGATGTCCACTTCAGTGATTTACAGTCCTGCTGTGGCCAACCTGCCTACAATGCCGGCCATCACGATGCCGCGAAACAGGTTGCACGCTATTGGTTAGCAACATATGACAAACTACTCACCGATGCCAATGACTTCATTGTCACTCCAAGTGGAAGCTGCGGAGCGATGCTGCACCATTATAAAGATCTCCTAGCGGACGAACCAGAGCAGGTGGCGGTGTACCGGCGGGTTGTTCCAAGGGTCCGTGAACTGACTCAGTTTTTGATGGATGACCTTGGTGTGACAGAAAGCTTTGTTGATCTAGGCGGAGTTACCGTTGCGTACCATGACTCCTGCCACGCGATGCGGAATCTTGGTGTATACGAGCAGCCTAGACACCTATTGAAGTTAGCCGGAGCATCATTGGTTGAATGGGATAGTAGTTGCTGTGGGTTTGGAGGCTTGTTCAGCGTAAAGCTCCCGCAAATCTCAACGGCGATGCTTGATCGGAAGCTGGATTCAGTTACGGATGCATTGTCTGCAGATTTTCTGACCAGTACTGACCTTGGGTGTTTGTTGCAGTTGGATGGCGGTTTGCAACGACGGTCAACCCGAATCAAAACAGTGCATATCGCAGAGCTACTTGATCCTGCGAACAGAGTTCACACAAAATGACACCCACTTCAAAATCCTTCAAGGACATCCACGAGACCGAACTGACGAAGTTTGATATGCGGGCTGCCGTCTTGCGTGGGACATCCACGGTGGATGCACGACGTAAGACAGCTTGTGCAGAGCTTGATACCGATGACCCATCCGGCTACCAGGCTATGCGGACACGTGCAGCCGGCATAAAGGATGCTGTTCTTGCGGATTTACCGTCCTTGTTAGAAGAGTTTGCGAACAATGCTGAAGCCGCGGGTGCGACAATCCATTTCGCAGCAGATGCTGCCGATGCAAGAGCATCTATTCAGAACATAATTCGAACCAAAGGCGCAAAGGTTATCG
>CAIYBQ010000235.1 GCA_903924445.1 uncultured Armatimonadota bacterium
CAACTTGGAAATGACCCATGGGCAGATGGAGTTACGTGGTCACGAGACTCAAAGCAAGCTTGGTTTGTTTACAATCAACGTGGACATCAGCTGCTCCGTCTCTGTCGTATCGATGTCACTTCTAAAGCTATCACCTCAGTCCTTGATGAGACATCAAAGACATTTATTGACTATCAGGCAAAATTTGGTGCCTGGTTGGACAAGGATGAAAAGACGCTCTATTGGATGTCTGAGAGGAGTGGCTACAACCACATCTATGCAGTGGATCCTCAAAAGTCATCAGGGCAGGAACTTAGGCCCGTTACATCCGGTGAATGGAATGTCAAATCCATAACGGGTTACCATCCAGATTCCAATGAGATGGATGCCGCAGTTGTCGGATTTCATAAGAATCAGGACCCTTACTACGTTCACTATGCTCGCATCGATTTGAAGGGCGGCAAGGTTGCGATGCTGACAGATGCCGATGGAACCCATCGGATTCAAGTGTCCCCAAACCGCAAATACCTTGTCGATACCTGGTCAAGGGTGGATAAAGCCCCCGTCACAGAGCTACGTGATGCAACATCTGGCAAGCTGATCATGCCTCTGGAAGTCGCGGATACATCGCGGCGTGAGGCTCTTGGGATTCCAACGATTGAACGCTTCGTCGCTCCCGGCCGGGATGGGAAGACGCTCATCTATGGAAATGTCATTCGTCCCATCGGGTGGTCGCGTGAGAAAAAGTATCCCGTGATCGAGCAGGTTTATGCCGGGCCACAGGATCACTATGTTGCAAAAGCCTGGTCTGACCATATGGGCTATATGCAGAAACTTGCTGACAAGGGGTTCTTTGTCGTTCAGCTCGATGGGATGGGAACGAATTGGAGGGGTAAGGCCTTTCATGATGTCTGTTACAAGAATCTACGTGATGGTGGATTCCCAGATCGGGTTGCTTGGATAAAGGCACTCGCGGCGATGGATTCCAGTGTCGACACCTCGCGTGTGGGTGTGTATGGCGGCTCTGCGGGCGGACAAAATGCCGTCGCTGCGCTTATCTGGCACGGGGATTTTTACAAAGCCGCTGTTGCAGACTGTGGCTGCCACGATAACCGAATGGACAAGACTTGGTGGAATGAGCTTTGGATGGGCTATCCCGTTGATGATTCCTATCGCTTATCCAGCAATGTTGAATTTGCTCATCAGATCACCGGCGACCTGATGTTGGTTGTCGGGGAAATTGACCACAATGTGGATCCTGCATCGACGATGCAAGTCGTGGATGCGTTGATAAAGGCAGACAAGGACTTCGACCTTTTGGTGATTCCAGGGAGCGATCATGGCGCTGCTGAGTCTCCTTATGGACGCCGCCGAAGGACCGATTTCTTTGTGAATAAGCTGATAGGGAAACCGGTGAAGCTGTGATACTACTTTCGTTCATTGATTCGCACACAGGAGGCGAACCAACGCGCCTTGTCACACATGGTTTCCCAGATCTTGGTGGCGGGACTGTTGCCGACCAGGCTACGGTGTTCGCGCGTGACTTTGACCACTACCGACGTGCAATCGTAAATGAGCCTCGCGGCAATGATGTGCTTGTCGGGGCGATTATCGTGCCACCATCGCATCCAGATGCCAACCTGGGTGTGATTTTCTTCAATAATGTTGGCTTGTTGGGGATGTGTGGTCATGGAACGATAGGTGTCGTTGCATCGCTGCCTGACCTCCCTGACACTGTTGTCATTGAGACGCCAGTTGGAATCGTCACTGCCTCACGAAATGCTGACAAGAGCGTATCCATTACCAATGTCCGTTCGTACCTGATGAGCGAGAGCATAGACATTGCGGTACCCGGCATCGGTGCCATTACCGGCGCGGTTGCTTACGGTGGAAACACATTTCTCCTGATCACGGATCATCCATGGAGCAGCGGCATTTCAATGCGCGATGTTCGTGCAATGACACAGTATTGCGAAGCTGTTCTTCTGGCTGTCCGGCAAGTTGACCCAAGTGTTGATCATGTTGAGCTCTTTGCTGCACCTGAAGTGCCCGGGAATGACTCAAGGAACTTTGTGTTGTGTCCAGGAGGGCAATATGACCGGTCACCCTGTGGGACGGGAACAAGCGCAAAGCTCGCCTGGCTACACGCGCTGGGGAAACTTACCGATGGCGAAGCCTATCGACAAGAATCTGTCACTGGATCGGTGTTTACAGGACAGGTAGTCTCGCATCCAGATGGCGGTGTGACACCGACCATCACTGGAACGGCATTTGTAACCGCAAGGGGTGAGCTGAGTATCGATCCTACAGATGACCTTGGCTGGGGGATTGTTAGTGAATAGCGATGTGATTGTTGTCGGTGCAGGTATCGTCGGACTGTCATCTGCATACTTTCTGGTTCGCGCCGGGCTAAGTGTTACGGTAATCGATGACGGACAGCCTGCGAGTGAGCGGTGTAGCAGTGGTAACGCTGGAATGATTGTTCCAAGCCATTTCGTACCATTGGCTGCACCGGGAATGGTTGAGTATGGAATCCGGATGCTTCCGGATAAACAAAGCCCGTTCGGAGTCAAAGTACGTGCTGATCATCGCCTAGTGGACTGGGGCATCAAGTTTATGCGCAGCTGCACGACCGAACACGTTGACCGTTGTGTACATCTTCTTCGTGACCTTAACCTGCGCTCCCGAGAACTCTATGTTGCCTTGGATGATGACATCGATGGTGGATTTGACCTAACGCTTCGTGGACTAACGATGTTGTGCAAGACGGAAGCTGCGCTCCACCATGAGTACGCATTTGCTGATCGTGCGGTAGCCTTGGGAGTTCCAGCCACCAAGTTGGATAAGGCTCAGGTCCAGGCATTGGATCCGGCATTGGATGTGGATGTAGCAGGCGGTGTCTATTTTCCAAAGGATGCTCATCTCTCACCAGACAAGCTCCTTCATAAGCTACATTCCTATTTGCTCTCCAAAGGTGTCACCTTCCACTGGAGTACTCGGGTTGAAGCGATCAAGACTTCCACGTCCGGGGTCAGTGTCCACACGGAGTCATCACAGTTGAGTGCCAGCAAAGTGGTCATCGCTGGTGGAACCTGGAGCCCGCACCTCACTGAAGCACTCGGTGTCAGAATGCCGATGCAAGGTGGTAAAGGCTATAGCTTTGTCATCGACAACCCAGTTCAGCTTCCTGAAATCTGCTCCATTCTCGTCGAAGCCCGGGTTGCTGTGACTCCAATGGGCGGCCGATTACGTATCGGTGGCACAATGGAAATTGCCGGCGATGACCTAACCGTCAATCAGAATCGAGTTAACGGTATTCGAAAATCCGTACAACAGTTCTTTCCGGCATATCATGACAAGTTGGATGCTTTGGTACCTGTTTGGAGTGGCCTACGCCCATGTTCACCGGATGGCTTACCGTACATCGGAGAGCTGGATACGAAGAACGTCGTTGTTGCGACAGGCCACTCGATGATGGGGCTTTCCCTTGGTCCCGTAACCGGTGAGCTCGTTATGAATATCGTAACCGGGACCCCAACCCGATTCGATATCCATCAGCTGAAACCAAACCGTTGGGGATAATTCTGTATTGGAACAGCTGTTTGAAAACATAGTTCTCAAAACAAAAACACTCAGTTCCGAAATCGGTCTGAGTGTTTTGGATTTGTGCTTCGCAAGAATTGTCTATCCGCTGTGGAGGATGTTCATGACATCACCATCTTGCACGATGTAATCCTTACCCTCGGTTCGTACCCAGCCTCGATCACGTGCATGGGGAATGGAGCCTGCTTCCACAAGTTTGTCCCAGCTAATAACCTCAGCGCGGATGAACCCATGTTCGAGGTCGGTGTGAATAACACCTGCGGCTGCTGGCGCTTTGTCACCGGCATTGATTGTCCACGCACGGGTTTCTTTTTCACCAGCGGTGATAAAGGTTCGCAGGCCAAGCACTTGATATCCGATTCTGATGAGACGGTTTAGACCGGGTTCATGCAAATCAAGGCTTTCGAGATATTCCATTGCTTCATCGGCATCAAGCTCTGAAAGCTCAGCTTCAATCTTTGCACAGATAACACAGATGTCTGCGTTCTCAGTCTTTGCATATTCGCGAAGTGCTGCCACATGTGGGTTGTTACCGCCATCTGGTAGATCTTCTTCTGCAACATTCGCGACATAGATGACCGGTTTGGCAGTAAGGAGACGAAGTTCTTTGTGAGCCCGCGCGAGGACGACTGGGTCATGAAAGGTGAATGTGCGTGCTGGAAGAGCTTCGTTCAAGTGAGGCAGGAGACCCTCAACAACCTCAAGAAGTTCTTTGTCTTCCTTAACCGTCTTTGCGTTTTTACGGATTCGGTCAACACGCTTTTCGAGCGTCTGCAGGTCAGAAAGCGCTAGCTCAGTATTGATGGCAAGGAGGTCATCCATGGCATCGACGCGGCCTTCGACGTGAACAATATTGTCATCAACAAAACAGCGGACAACGTGCGCAACGGCAGATACTTCCCGAATATTTCCTAAAAACTGATTCCCAAGTCCCTCGCCTTTGTGGGCACCACGAACGAGACCGGCAATATCGACGAATTCGACACTCGTTGGAATAATCTGTGGGACGCGGTCACCCTTTGCGTATAGCTTTTGAAGGGGTTGAAGGCGCGCATCAGGCACAGCAACCACACCTACATTTTTATCAATCGTCGCAAATGGATAGTTGGCAGCCAGTGCACCAGCCTTCGTAATTGCATTGAAGAGTGTTGACTTGCCAACATTTGGAAGTCCTACGATACCGATGCCTAATGCCAAGATTGTATCCTCCGGAGTTTCTATTCTATCAAGTCACATTGGAGGATATGTTTTCTCGTGATTGGCATCATCAACTTGGAAATGTTTTTCCAATCGAACCAACTGGGCCCATCATCGGTGTTAGTGGTGGCGTAAGACCAGTACCGAGCAAGGGGAATCAATGGCTAATGACAAGCTTGTTGAACCAAGTGTCAATCGCTCAAGCATTGAGTGGCCCTTTGCACAAACGATGATGACATCTGCGTTCGTTTCTTCCGCGACCTGCCGAATTGCCGATGCTGGCGATCCCACAATGACGGAGGCGTGCGTTTTGGGGCTGATTAACTTTAGGCGCTTGGCCACAGATGTTGTCCGAACGGAGATAGCATCTCGGACGGCATCCGCCGCGCTGATACCAGACACTCCGATATCTGCGGCTCGAGACCGCAGAAGAGTGTCTTCATACGCTGTCACAACAGAAATACTTTCGATTCCCCGAGGGCTCCATCCGATGAACTGCTCGATGCACGTGTTTGCATAGTCGGAATGGTCTGTACCGAGAACGATGCGGAGCTTTCCAGAGTGTTGCCGCGGGCGTCCAATCAGGACACTCTGGTGAGCATTGTTCGTTACATTTCGTGCAACAGAGCCTGTTAGGAGTGCCTCAATAGGTGAGTTCGTCGAAGCACAGACAGCAACCAGCTGTGTCGCATTTGCATCGGCAAAGTGAAGGAGCTCATATGCGGGACCACCATCGAGCACGTGTACGCTAACTTGATTTACCGTATCTCCCGCCACATGCATGCCTTGTGACAGTGACTCCATAAAACTTAGAGCAGCAGCTGCCTCATTTTCGCTATTCCACATCACAGCTTCGGCTGCTGTAACAACTTCTGTTGGGAATCCCGCGACTACCAGTGGCGCGATCACGTGGACCAAGTCCAATTTCAAGCCAGGGAAACCAAGGTCTGTCAGGATTTGGAGGGACTGAGGAGGTTCAGCACCAGACGTTTCAGCAATTCCAACGAGAACATTCATCTGTTTGCTCCTATGCACAAATGGAATACTAATTTGCGCACATTGCGGACACAGCACTTGCTCCCGACCATTCAGGTTTTGTACCCACCATCCAGCGGGCAGCGTTGAACGTCCAGACTTTGAACGTCCAATGACACTGCAGTGATGGCAGGTTACAAGTGATGTAGACAAATTGTGCACGCTTGAGTGTCTGTCATCAAGCTGCAAAGTTCATCTGCCAGATGATGTATTCGGGTTACTCAACCAGACCGTTTCTGACAGCCCAGACTGCGGCTTGAGCTCGATCAGAAACGCCAAGTTTTCGAAGAATGTGCTCGACATGGGATTTGACAGTGCCATCACTGATGAACAACAGGCCAGCAATTTCTTTATTGGATAATCCTGTTGTCACAAGCCGTAGAACTTCTTCCTCGCGAACCGTTAGCGGCTCTGGAATATCCATTTTCGCGCCCGTCAGCGGACCAGTTGATCGTAGAGCCCGCAAGAAGTCATCACGATTAAGGGTGGAATCACCTGCTAGAACCGCACGCATCGTTGCCAGCAGCTCATCCCGTTCGACGCCTTTGAGGAGGTATCCAGCAGCACCACCGGCAAGGGCCCGTGCTACGAATGTCGGATTCTCGTAAGTTGTCAGCAGGATAACAGGAAGCATTGGGAAGAGTGCTTTGACCTGCGTCAATGCCACCAAACCATCTGTTTTAGGCATGCGGATGTCCATCAGGAGCAGATCGGCTTCGTGTTCCTTGGCCAACGGGACAGCATCTTGTCCATCCACACCCTCTGCAATAATGTCAAACTCTGTCCCGGACAGCAAACTACGAAGGCCTCCACGCCAGATCGCGTGATCATCAATGATAATGACTCGTACCTGATTCATGACTTGGCTCTCACTTTCATACCGGGCGTCCGTTGTGGGATACCTCTCAAGATATTCCTAATGATGTTGGAATAGCATCTGGGAACAATCGAATGCGAATGGTCGTTCCTGCCGCACTGTCGGACTCGATTCGAAACGAACCTCCAAATAGCTGTGTACGTTCCCGCATGTTTTGTAGTCCGATGTGTTCGAATGACTGGTGAACGGCATCAACATCAAAACCAGATCCATTATCGATGATTATCAGTGTTACAGACCTGCGGTCATTTTGGGTAACTTGCTCAACATTTACATCTACGGCTGTCGCACCCGCGTGTTTTCGTACGTTGTTCAGCGCTTCCTGAACGAGACGATAGATGGACACTGCGAGCATGGGATGAAGGTCATCATCCTGTACATTTGTGGAGAAATTTGTCGTATCCCACCCAGCTCTGGCTTGCTCTTCATCGATCAGCTGCCCAATTGCGGCGACAAAACCCATGTCCTCAAGCTCAAGAACCCGCATTCGCTTGATCAGGTTCCGGCACTCAATTCCAGCATCGCGGAGGTACTTGGTAGCGATCTCCAAGTCTGGATCAGACTTTGTCGATGTTCGGGCACAGTACGAGTCCAGATGGGCACGGGCTGCGAACACGAGCTGTGTCAGCGAATCGTGGAGGTCAGCGGCGGTTGCCTTACGCTCTTCCTCCTGTGCGGTTAGCAGGCGATGTGACAACGCTTGCTGACGCCTAACCATTTGGAGATTTCTAATCCCAACACAAAGCTGTAGACGGAGGGCATCGATGAGGATTTCATCTTCCTCCGAAAATCCCCCCTCTTTTTCCGTGAGGTAGAGAGAACCAAGACACACACCGCCGTGACAGAGAGGAACGCCGAGAAACGACTTCATTGGTGGGTGGTTTGGCGGAAATCCAACGCTTGATGGGTGTGCACTGATGTCATCGAGTCGTAGCGGCGTTTGTCGATTGATCAGGAATCCAAGAAGACCTATCCCTTTGGGCATGTTTGGCAGGAGGAGCTTGGCTTCATCTGACATTCCCGAAACCACGAACTCATCCAAGCCTGTGCCATCGGCGTTCGCAACGCCAATCGCGGCGTAGCGCGCTCCTACAAGACGACACGCTGTGTCAGCAAGATGTTCAAGTGCATCGACACCGGTTGAGCTTGCCAGAATGTCAGCGGCTGCGCGGGTTGCCGCTGAAAAGAGTTCAGCGGCATTTACGGGCGATTTGTCAGGCAGACTCAAAACTGTTCCGGGCGAAGGAGAGGGAAGAAGAGGACATCGCGAATCGATGCCGCCCCAGTAAAGATCATCGCAACGCGATCAATTCCCATCCCAAATCCACCCGTCGGAGGCATTCCGTAAGACAATGCACGGAGGAAGTCCTCGTCCATTGGCTGTGCTTCCACATTTCCACTTGCCTTTTGCTCGACCTGGTTCAGGAAGCGTTCCCGTTGGTCAACAGGATCGTTGATTTCAGAGAAGGCATTTCCAATCTCTTGACGCAGGATATAGCTTTCAAAACGCCGGGTAAGCGCTGGGTTACCAGGGCATTTACGCGCAAGGGGACTTGTCTCGAGCGGGAAATCGGTAATGAAAGTTGGTTGGATAAGCTTTGGCTGCGTGAACTGTTCGTGGATTTTTTCGATGATTCCACCGATGGTTGTCTCTTTGGATGCATCTATTCCGACTGATTCCATGGCTGCTTTGGCCGATTCCAGTGTTTCAAATGCACTTGCTGGAATTCCGGCGTTATTGGCAATCCCTTCGAGCATCGGTAAGCGAACCCATGGCTTGGAGAAATCAATCTCGGTGCCATCCTGGATCGTAAGGATGTCAGAGCCATACAGTGTATTGCAGATATGGCGGAACAATCGCTCAACTAGGTCCATCATGCCATCGAGGTCGGTGTATGCCTCGTAAAGTTCAAGCAGGGAGAACTCTGGGTTGTGACGCGTACTGATGCCTTCGTTACGGAAGACGCGGCCAATCTCATAGACCTTATCAATTCCACCAACAATGAGACGCTTTAGATGGAGCTCCAATGCGATTCGCAGTGTGAGATCAATGTCAAGTGCGTTGTGATGTGTCTTGAAGGGGCGTGCATGCGCACCGCCAGCTTCAAGGTGCAAGACTGGTGTTTCGACTTCAAGGTAGCCATCGGTGTCGAGATATTCACGAATAGCCCGTGTGATTTTTACACGCTGTAGGAGAACCGTTCTGGCTTCTTGATTGACAAAGAGGTCACAGTAACGCATTCGGTAGCGGGTTTCGGCATCCTGTAGGTGCTCAGCACGCTTTATGACACCATCTGGTGTCCGGTATTCCTTGCCTAAAACGGCACCCGCATCCGCAAGCGCTTTGGCGAGGGGGGTAACCTGAACAGCCTTGACGGCGAGGTCGCCTTTCTTCGTCGCGAATATGATGCCTTTGACACCGACGAAGTCGCCCAGGTCAAGGTTTGTCTTCAGGATGTCAATGGTGCCTTCATCGAGGACTTCTTTATCCAGATAAATCTGGCCACGGCCAGAGCCATCCATGATGTCAAAGAAGTTTCCACGCTGCGAGACGATTCTTCCAGCGACGGATACCTCGCTACCGATTTCATCCGATCCAGCCTGCCGAACAGCAGCGATCGCGTGTGTTCTCTCATAGCGCTCCGGTGCAAATGGATCCAGTCCAGCAGCCGCGAGGCGGTCTCGTTTTTCAAGGCGAAGAGGGTCAAGGTGCATAACGGGTCATTATACCGATGCACACCGGGTGGGAGAGGGCTTGAGGTAACATGAATGTAAATTAACGGTTCGCAAGTGAGGTTCGGATGTCGCTTAGGTTAGGATTACCCAAAGGAAGTCTTCAGGACGCCACGTTTTCATTGTTTGCTAAAGCTGGCTGGAACATCCGGGTCGATTCTAGGTCGTATCAACCAGTCGTGGATGACGCATCGCTGAGTATCACGCTCATTCGGCCGCAGGAGCTCCCTCGTTACCTCGAAGATGGAATCATCGATGCGGGGCTTACCGGCAAGGACTGGATTGAGGACTGCGGCGCCGATGTTCACGAGATCTGTGAGCTGGCCTATTCAAAGGCAACGCGTAATCCGATTCGCGTCGTTTTGGCTGCTGGTCAAAATGATGGCGTAGAGTCAATCAAAGACCTTGAGGGTAAACGGATCGCCACAGAGTACGTCCAGCTAACTGAGCGCTATCTGGTCAAGCACGGAGTGAGTGCCAAGGTCGAGTTTTCTTGGGGTGCATGTGAAGTCAAGGTCCCCGCGCTCGCCGATGCCATTGTCGTCAATACCGAAACGGGATCTAGTTTACGCGCGCACAACTTGCGTATTGTTGACACGCTATTGACATCGACAACCCGCTTTGTCTGTAACCACGCATCTTGGGCTGATGATGTCAAGCGTGGACACATTGAGAACATGGCGATGCTCTTGACGGGTGCGCTCCGCGCCGGTGAGCTTGTTGGTCTCAAAATGAATGTTTCTGAGTCTAATTTGCAACGCGTCGTTGATCAGTTGCCAGCGCTTCGCAAACCGACTGTGTCGCCCCTCTACGGTGACTCTGGGTTTGCCCTCGAAATTATTGTCGAGGACAAAACGAGCCGCGATTTGATTCCCCGCCTCAAGCGCGCCGGTGCTGAGGGGATTGTTGAATATAGCCTGTCCAAGGTAGTTCATTAGTGACCCATGCATCCGAGCTGGTTGTTCTGCTAGTTGTTTTTGCTGGAGCCCATCTCGGAGCAGCGGCAGCCCGGATTGCAAAATTACCTAGTGTTGTAGGTGAGTTACTGATAGGGGTGTTACTGGGTTCATCCTGTCTGGGGTGGATTCAGCCAAGTACCGTTCTGAATACACTTTCGACCATCGGGGCAACATTTTTACTGTTCACTGTAGGTCTTGAATCACCGCTGAAGCGCCTCCTCAGTGTTGGTAAGCTTGGGTCAAGCGTCGCAGTCTTTGGGGTCATCGTTCCGTTCATTGCCGCATATCTTCTCGTGCGTTCGAATGGAGCCGGGACAACCAATCATCTCTACATCGCGTGTTGCTTTATCGCTACGTCTGCTGGGATAACGGCGCGTGTTCTTCACGATGAGGGAGCACTCGGTCTACTAGAGTCAAAAGTAATTCTCGCGGCCGCAGTGATCGATGATGTGCTGGCGATGCTGATTCTCGTGGGCGTAAGTGCCCTTGCCGCTGGTGGGGCATCCCCAATGGCCCTTATCCTTCCATTTGCCGAGGCAGGGCTCTTCCTAACGCTCACCATTGCTGTCGGCCCCCTCATCGTGAAGCGACTATCACGAAGCAACACGGGTATTGGACCGCTTAGTCCTTTTGTGATGGCGATGGTTTTGTGTCTTGGACTTGCGGTAACAGCTGAAATGACTGGCCTTGCCGCCATCGTGGGAGCGTTTCTCGCAGGAATGCTCTTCGCTGATCATCCGCAAAGCAAAGAAATCGAGAAACAGGTTCAACCGCTGCTTGTGTTTCTCACGCCATTTTTCTTTGTGCTTACAGGCGCGATGGTCGATTTGCGAAGCATTTCCAGTATCCAAGCGGCTCTGTTGCTCGTGATTTACGTTGTGGTTGCAGTGGTCAGCAAATTGGTCGGCTCGGGGTTTGCAGCGGCACCGCTGGGCGTTCGTTCTGCGATGATTATCGGTGTAGGAATGGTTCCGCGCGGTGAAGTTGGAGTTATCATTGCAGGCAGTGCGCTTGCCGCTGGTGCAATCCAACAAAAGGACTATTCGTTACTGGTTTTGATGTCAATCATCACAACGATTATCGCGCCGCCAGCACTCAGAATTCTTCTTCAATCTGTACCGCGTGGTCCAAAGTCGGAACTTCCATCAGGATCGCTCGTTGCGGTTGATGAGGCAGGCCTCACATAGGGTGGTCGATGCCGGTCCATGCTGGCTGAAAGACTTCAAGTTATCCAACAATGCATTTGCTGACCTGCCCAAGCCAAACGAGACTTTATCCCTTTGGATTTGCTGTTGCGTTCTCACCAAGGATAGCCTTGACAGTTGCGCCCTTGGCTTCAACTTGCGTAAACAACTCACTCACCTCAAGACCGAGGCCCCATGCGAGTCGCTGTGCAACATCAATGCTAGGCATTTTCATCCCACGCTCAATGTGCGTCATGTAAGTGCGGTGGATGCCACAGCGTCGTGCGAAAGCTTCTTGGCTGAAGCCCAGAGCTAGACGTTGCTGCTTTATGACTTCACCGAAGGCTGACAAAAGATCTGTACTGGTCATGGGCTCTTTTTTAGCAACCATGTTTGTAGTTGCGACTGCAAGCATCGTACCGACTCAGGAAGTCTGATGCAACAGGCAAAACAATGGGTGGAAAAGGCGGCCTCGGAGGGACTCGAACCCCCGACACTCGGTTCCGAAGACCGATGCTCTAATCCGCTGAGCTACGAGGCCAACAAACTTTATAATATCATGCAGCAAATTTTGGTGATTGGGAACAAACCGGGCGTCACGGTCGTAATGAGTTGTGCAATCCCGGTCAAGAAGAGAGGTCTGGAATATGGATTCTGAGACAACAGTACATCAGCAAGTCGTCGAGATATCACAATCCGCACATGTCAGGTTGACCGAAGAACTCGAAGATCTGCTCCATCGTGAGCGTCCCCGTATCGCAGAGCGCATTCGTGAAGCGAAAGAGGATGGTGATCTGGCAGAAAACAACGACTACATCGCTGCAAAGCAGGAACAGGCGTTTGTCGAAGGGCGTATCTTAGAGCTTCGGCATGCACTTGAAGTTGCCGTCATTATTGAGCCAAGCACGCTTGATCCTGACATCGTGCACATAGGTAGTAAGGTTGTTTTAGTGGATGACGATGGAGATGAACTTTCGGTTGAAGTAGTGAGCCCGTTTGAGGCAGATCCTGACTTCGGACGTGTCTCTGACCAATCGCCGATAGGCAAAGCCATCGCTGGGAAGCGTATCGGCAACCGCGTCATCTGGGATGCACCCGGCGGTCATATTGAAATGACCATCACATCAATCACCGTCTAACTTCACTTGGTAAATGCCGCACTAATTGCGGCATTTGCCTTTTTAGTTGGTGTAAACAGAGTGCCGTGACGAGCACCTCGCGGAACCTGAATCTCCGAAGAACAGTCCTTCCAGCGCCGGCCATCCTGAGAAATGTGGCCACCATATTTACCCTCCGTGTACTTGTCGTAAATACACAGAAGACCCTGCTGCGTCGAAATCAACGCCGGTCCTTCGACCCATGATGGCGTGAATGGTTCTTTCGTTAGGCACTGCCAAGGTCCATCGAGTGAGGCGGCTGTATACGACCGAAGATACTTAGCCGCTGGCTCCCGAGTCTCATCTTTGATCGCCATCAAGTAACCACCACGGAATGCGCTTATGGTTGCATCTATGCAGTTGTAACCCGGATCGAACATCAAACGGGTTGGACTGAATGTTTCAAAATCCCGCGTCGTAGTGCAGTAGATGCGGTGGTTAAGTCCACCATCCGCGGTGATCTGCGTTTCCGGAAATGTACCTGGAATTGTTGAGCTCCAGAAAATACGAAACTCTGAGCGATTTTTGTCCCAGATAACCTCTGGCGCCCAGGCATTACGAGCCGTCGGCTCATGCTCCATCACTGGAATTGTGCGCTGTTTGCTCCAGGTACGGAAGTCTTTCGTGGATGCATAACCGATTGACTTTTCCCACCAGCCACAGGTCCACACCATATGGAATGTGCCATCCGGGCCCTCAACAGGGCATGGATCGCGTACCAGTTTTTCTTTGCCAACGGTGGGCTTGAAGAGCGGTCCCGTATAGCTGAGATCCGTGTACCGAAAGCCATCCGATGATTCTGCCAAGAAACATCCGTTTTCACCATTGTCACGGAAGTAAACAAAGTAGTTCATCAGGATTCCTATCCGAGCACTCGCTCAAGTATGACGCGTGACTCTCTGTCAGCAGCATTTATAGATGTAAAAGCAAATCGGTTTCCATGGCGGTCTGTGATGACAATTCGGCCATCATCAAGTTGATGCACATTCTCACGCAGCTGGTGAACATGGTACGTACGTGGGCCGCGGTCCGTCTGGACTTCCCATGTGACCGTTTCATATTCCTTCTTTGCAAGTTTGACACTGGTCACAGATGGAATGAAGTAGCGCCTGTCCAGCTCGGACTGGAGGACATTAAGCGATTCCTGCGACATTCCTGCCGTCGTCTCAAGCATCCCCAAATCCTTGTCACGCTCATCCCGCAACCCAATCCACTTGTCTGAGTAGCGCCATGGAAATGCGCATGCAACCTGACACCTAAGAATGGTTTTGCCTGGTCCATAGGCAGGATCGTCAATCGTGACCCGAAGCGCCGTTTCTTTCGAATGGAAAAAATGGACGCAGCTTGGGTTCAGGATCACGACATCGATTCTTGGATCGGAAACAGCATTCGGTGTCATATGCACTATCGTACATCCGAAATGCATGTGGAGTCATCTACGGAATTCTGGTGGAGCAAGTCGAACCGGTCCAACTGATGGCGTAACATAACAAATGTGAATTCTACGATGCAAAAGTTTTCCCTCCGAGGAAAGACCGCGCTGGTGACCGGGGGCAATCGAGGATTGGGATTGGCCATAGCCGCCGCGCTCTACGATGCCGGTGCGACAGTCGTGTTAACCGCCCGGGATGAGGTTCAGCTCGCTGCTGCAAAGGCGCAATTGTTGGAACGTGGTGAAGGCCAGGTGCACACCATTTCCGCTAACCTTTCGGATGATGCATCGGTTACAGACCTTTACAATGCAGTCCATATCCGTGTGGATTCCGTTGACATTCTCGTTAACAATGCTGGTGTAAACCGACGTGGTCCAGCCGAGAACCTAACCGAAGATGACTGGCACTATGTGCTTCAAACGGATCTCACAGTGCCGTTTCTGGTCGCACGGACATTCGCACGCCCAATGCTCCACCGTGGCTGGGGAAGAATCTTGAACATCGGGTCGATATTTGGCCAAGTTGCCTTTGGACATCGCGTTCCATATGGAGCGGCGAAGGCAGGCGTCATCCACATGAGCAAAGTGATGGCGGTCGAATGGGCCGGGCGTGGAGTTACCGTGAATGCGCTGTGCCCTGGACCGTTTGCGACTGAGATGAATAAAGTCGTGATGAATGATCCTGAGCAATATCAACGCTTTGTAAACAATATTCCCATCGGACGCTGGGGAGACCTGGAAGAAATCGGAGCACCTGCATTGCTGCTTTGCTCTGATGCAGGCTCATTTATCACTGGAACGACATTAACCGTAGATGGAGGTTGGACTGCACAATGAAAGTACTTAGATATTCAGCGGTGAGAACGCTTACGTTGGAAGAAACCCCGGATCCGACGCCACAATCCCACGAAGTTCGCGTACGAATCCTTGCAACTGGGATTTGTGGCTCCGATATACACGGCTACCTTGGCCTCCAAGCCCGTCGCCAGCCAGGCCTCATCCTAGGGCACGAGACGGTTGGTATTGTTGAGAGCGTAGGGGATTCCGCAAATGAGCATCTGGTCGGTACACGTGTCTCCGTAAATCCACTGGTTTCCTGCGGACATTGTCCAATGTGTCTTGCTGGGCGACAATCCGTTTGTGCAGACTGGTTCCTGATTGGGCTTGATCTTGTAAATGGAGCGATGGCAGATTTTGTTTGTGTCCCTGCACGAAACGTCATCCCGATTCCAGATTCCGTGTCTGATAAAGCTGCGGTGATGATTGAGCCACTGGCGAATGGAGTTCACCTCCTTGGCATGGTTCCAACGTATGCTGGCACCTTCCCCGATGTCCTCATCCTTGGTGGAGGAACGCTTGGCGCAGCAACACTCGCAGTTGCCGTTGCGCGTGGCTGGAATGTGATTGGCGTTGTGGAACCTAACCCGATGCGCGCGGCAGTTATGCTAAAGATCGGTGCGCCACGCGTGTTCGATTCACGCTCGGAAACCATTGATGCCGAAATCCTTGAAGCGACAAATGGTCTCGGCCCAAGCGTCATCGCTGACTGTGTCGGAAGGTCGGCCGCCCGTCAGCTCGCCTGCCGTGTTGCAGCAAAAGGCGCCACAATCCTCCTCCTTGGTATGGATGAAGGCGTCACGGAGATTGACTTCATTCACATCGTTCGCCGGGAAATTCGTCTGCAGTGTAGCTACACATACACCGCGGCGGACTACAACACCGCAATTGACCTGATCGTGACTGGAAAAGCGAACTTTGAGCCATGGACAGATTCAGCCCCGCTAAGTGATGGTATGGCGCAATTTGAGCGCCTCATCACCAATCCTCAGGATCGCCTCAAAATCGCACTGATTCCTTAAGGAGCTTTCATGGATCTCAGCAATGAAACTGTTCTCATAACAGGCTCGGGACGGGGACTCGGTAATGCAATGGCCCGGCGAATCGCTGGGCTGGGAGCTCGGGTCATTATTCATGACATTTCATGGGAAGCCCCTGCGGAATTTGGTGAGTACCAAGACCTTGGTGACAGCGCGCGCAAGTGTGGTGCGGTTTTTGCCGTGACTGGAAACATCGGCGATGAAGCTGTCGTTGCTGGCTGGGTGGATGCGATCAACACCGAGGTGGGACCCGTAACATGTTTGGTAAATGCTGCCGGGGGCGATATCGCGGCTGCAGGCGGAAAGCCTGTCCCAAATGATGCGATTGGGATTCCAAGTGTAGATGTACGAGCGATGCTCGATCGAAACCTTCTAGGTTTGATTTGGGTCTGCAAGTATTTCGTCCCGGGGATGATTCCAAACAATCGTGGTTCCATCGTCAATATTGCTTCAAGCGCAGCTCACCTTGGAGTCGACAATGGCGTTATCTACTCGGTAGCAAAAGCGGGTGTCGTTCAATACTCGCGTTCGCTTGCAACGCAGCTGCGCGAACATGGTATTCGTGTGAATGCAGTGAGCCCGGGTCCTACAAGAACTGCCAGGTTTGCTGCCACACGCGTCATGGATGCCAGTGACTTGGATGACAGTGCGCCTCTGGCGCGCTACGGAAAACCGGATGACATCGCGGATGTCGTTGCGTTTTTACTCTCGGATGAAAGTCGCTATATATCGGGTCAGACGATTCGTGTAGATGGAGCCCGCGAAACGTTTTCTACGTAGCAGTTATTTGCCGATACAGAACCGGCTAAAAATCTCCTGATGCATGGCATCAATGACATTTCGTCCACTGATGTTGGCTAAATGAAACGCGGCGTCATGTAAATCGACAGCAAGTAAATCTGGGGTCACGCCAGCCTTGCTTGCTGTCATCACTCTGCCGATGGCTTCGATCGCAAGGGTAATCAACGCTGAATGCCTAGCATTAATGGCGATTGGTTCATTGGAGATTGTCGCATTGCCATCATCCAACAAGCGACCAACGATTCCTTGAATCAGGGCATCGATTCCTTGGTTGGTTTTCGCGCTCACATAATGCTTGTCAGGGCTCTCATTCGAAGCAACCGAGATGTCAGACTTTGTGTGAACTCTTATGACAGTTGAAGCGCTTTGTAGCTCCGCTAAGCCGATCGGGGGCGTGTCATCGCTTTCTAGCGCCAGCACGATGTCGGCCTGACCAATCGATTGGCGTGTACGGTCAATCCCAATCATCTCGATCGCATCCGATGATTCGCGCAGACCAGCCGTGTCTGTCAATGTGATCGGGATCCCTGCAAGCTCTATCTGGATATCAATGGTGTCACGTGTGGTCCCAGCTATCGGCGAGACAATCGCTCTGTCTTTACCCGCAAGCACATTGAGGAGTGATGACTTCCCGACATTGGGTGCACCCATGAGGACCACACTTGCACCCTGACGAACCAGTCGTCCGCGGCGTGCTGTTTTTTGAAGCCGTTCAAGGTCACCAACCGCTGCTTGAAGAATTGTTC
>CAIYBQ010000236.1 GCA_903924445.1 uncultured Armatimonadota bacterium
CGCCCGATACTGACAGCCGTGCACTGTGCCGCGCTGCGTTCAAAACCTTAGCGCTGGAAGCATTTGTCCGCGGCGTGCGTGTACGGACTGAGAACTGGTTCCCACTCCTCTGCAACCCAGCCGAGCTGAATGACTTCCTCCGCGCACTTCAGGGCGCTGTCGGGTTGACTTTTGATTTTGGTAACTGGGGCGGGGATGACAAGTACATTCACCTCGAGGCCATCGCGGAGCACGCCGAAGGCTGCCATGCGAAGTGTTCCTACGATGGTGATATTCCAGATGAAGCCGACTTTGAGGTCTGCATCCGGATCCTAAAAGGGAATGGCTACTCCGGTACGTTCACGCTCGTGCATGCACCTGGCGCGTCCGTTTGGGATGCGCTTGCCTACCAACGCTCCGTCATCGAGCGGATTTACAGCGAAGCCTAAGCCTAGATGATGAAGTCCCAGGCGAGGGGGCAATGGTCACTGGCTTTTGAGTCTGGATCACCGGTTGGAAACCGTGGGCCGCTGTAGGATTCTGTCCTAAGGGGCAGGCCGCGACGCTCAATCATCGGAACGGAATCTGGGTTGGCATCCGCGATGGCACGGCTTGGCAAAATGTAATCCAGCTGGTGGACTTCGTCATCCGGGGCGTAGTGATGCGTCCAGCGCTGGTCGGCAGGCAGCCGATTGACAACGTTCTCAAGCCACGGGAGGCCAAGCAGCGGCGCGAGGCCATCGCTTGGGAGATAGTCATTCAAATCGCCGAGAATAATCCAGCGGCCTTCCGATGGGTCATCCCCAAAGCGCTCCCGAATGATCTCTGCCATCCGAACGCTCTGCAGGCGACGCCGATGCATGGTTTTTTCACGGTTGCCGGCGATACTCTTAAAATGATTAATGTAGACCGTAAGCGTTCGGCCACTTGGCAAAAGTACATCCACTTCGAGGCAATCCCGCCCAAACACAGGCTCCCCGGGACGGTCGGTCCGCTCATCCCACTGGTGCGACCGCATGTAAAGAAATGGCAACCGGCTTAGTATTCCGACATCAATTCCACGGGAATCATTGCCATCAATGCACATCGCATATTGGTAGCCCAAATCGCTCAGCTGATTGCGGTTGAAGCGCTTCAGGGTGTCGAGGCTTTCGATTTCCTGAAGGGCAACAATGTCAGCATCCACCTCAGCAAGCGCCTGTGCCACCAAATTTGCATGTGGGTCATCATGGCGGGTGGCGAACATGTCTTCCGTTTCCCAGCCATCCCGTATCAGGCGCCGGCGGTCATCCTCCGTGAGCGAGCGGTGAAACCGAAAGCGCGTGAAGAGGTTCTCAACATTGAAGGTACAAATGCGCAGGCGTTTCACGTGATATCTACTCGGTGACCAGCGGGATACTGATCACCGTTCGGCTGCGGTTTTGTCCCCAGACGGTGAGCTTAATGTCAATTCGCGTCCCGGGCCGGATGCCATCCGAGAGGCGGATTGTAAACGGATTCTGGAATGGGGCTCTTCGAATCTCGCTGATGCACTGGAGGCGTGGGTCATCGGATGTGATCACAGCCCACTCGGCACTTCCGCTAATCGTTGGC
>CAIYBQ010000237.1 GCA_903924445.1 uncultured Armatimonadota bacterium
GCGAATAGTAAAGTCATTTTTCGGGATGACCTCCGCTTGCTGCGCCTCTCGCCGGTTCCTGCTGTGATTATCGAAGCATTCAATATGGCTTCTCCCAAAGCGCTGAAGCTGTTTTTGCGGAAGTCGCAACGGTTGGCATTTGCGAAGCAGGTTGCCCATCGTCTCTGTGACTTCGCCACGCATTAACTGGAGCGGTTGTAAACGGCTATACACTGGTCGACGCTGCGTACTGCGGTTATACTTCCGGCCAAGACATTGTCGTCAAAGGGAGTCATCATGCATCCAACAAGTAGAGTCCACACCCCGATCATCGATACGCATCTGCACTTGTGGGATATGAAGCAGTTCCGTCCGCCGTGGCTGAATGAGCCGGCAGAGCTGAAGATTCGCAAGCCATGTACATTGCGTGAGTATGAAATTGAGACCAAAGGTCTGAATATCGCGCATGCCGTCTATATGGAAATCGACATCAATGCTGAAAAGCAGGTTGAAGAAGCCGATTGGATTTCCGAAATGTGCCATTCGGGCAAGACCAAGGTTGTAAAGGCAGTGGTTTCTGGCCGGCCGGCGGACCCGAAGTTTCGTGCATATGCGATGCGTTACAAGAACGATGCTGCGATCACCGGTTTTCGCCAGGTACTGCAAGTCCCGGATGCGAAGCCGGGCCTCTGTCTGACCAAGACCTTTGTGGACAATATCCGCTACCTGGGAAGCATCGGCAAGACGTTTGACTTCTGTATCCGTCCGGGTGAGCTAAAGGATGCGATGAAGCTTGCGTGTCTTTGTCCTGACACACGGTTTGTGCTTGATCACTGCGGGAATGCCTCAGCGCGAAACATCAATCAGCAAACCTGGGAATCGGATATCCGGGAGTTTGCACAGATCCCCAATGTCGTCTGCAAGATTTCCGGCATTATCAAGACGGTAAAGCCCGAATGGGACACTGAGCGAGAACTGTTTCATGTTGTCCGGCATGTGTACCAATGTTTTGGTCCAGACCGGGTGATGTTTGGTGGGGACTGGCCGGTGTGTAACAAGACGAAGAGCTTGCAGGATTGGGTGGCAACACTCGACCGCATTCTTGTGGACAAATCACCTGCCGAGTTAGCCAAGTTCTACCATGGGAATGCTGCACGTTTTTATGGCATTCCGATGCCCAAAGCTGCTGGTTAGGCGTTAGCCTGCGGCATCGAATGCGGCTTTGAGGATGTCGGTAAGTCCCTGCGGGATGTCATCCAGTGTCGAGAGTTTCACCTTGTACTGGCACATCCCGCCTGGAGCCTGTGGAAGCAGCCACAGGTGTTCGGGCAGGTCTTTACCATTGATTCCGAGCTCGATCCGCGTGTTGGTGGCAGGCCCCAGCATCGCGAACTGCTTGTTACGCCGAAGGCTGATGTAACCCTTTTTTGGTGCGATATCAAAGCTGCCCAACGGGGTGATCAGGTCCATGATGGCATCGTGGATGGGGCGAAGCGCGGCTTTGGGGCCGATGTAAATGTCAGCGATGACATCTGGTGCTTCAGATGGCGCGATGTTCGGCGCAGACCAGCCGCCGCGGAAGTGGTGTGCGACCGCATTGGCATCACCGTGTGAGAATCCCAGCTCTGTCTTCAGGTGTGCAAGGAGCTCGCCGTGTTTGGTGAGACCCGTGGATGCCAACAGCTGGCATAGTTCAACCAGTGTTTTCCCATAGCGGGATTCAATGTTTGTCAGCTGGGTTGCGTAGGCTTTGTCGATGTCGGACATGGCTGTATTCCATCATTTCAGGAGCGCGCTGTCACAGGGCTGAGATGTAATCGACAGTCCCGCAGAACCTGCCTGGATGTTAACCTTAAACGCACCTTGTGCCGGTGCCAAGGTGCGTTTCCAAAGGGAGACAAACGCTGCTGTTGGGAATACACACAACGTTGCAGTGGATATATGTTAAGAGCAAACGTAAGTCTTGCGTACTGTGTGAAATACCAGTTGAGGCTTCACCTTTGTGAACTGGCACGGTAAATGCTGAGAAACCGGGTCTATTTACCGGGACCCCGTTTCGCTCTCCAAAGACACGTGTGCATCAGGATGTATCCGCCGAGCATCTATGTAGTTGATTGATGCCAAATCATCCGGCCACTCGCTCAAAAGTACGCCACTTCCACCGGTGCTGTGAATGTAATTTCCCGGTGAGTGGTGCATCCCGACATGGGTTACCTTATCTGGCGTTCCAAAGAAGACTAAGTCACCGGGTTCAAGGGAATCGAATGTGATGTATTCAAAGCGGCTGTCATCGCGCTGCAAATGAGCATCCCGGAGAAGCATCACCCCGCACAGGCGGTACATAAGCTGCGTCAACCCCGAGCAATCAATCCCGTAGGCGCTGCTGCCACCCCAGAGGTATGGTGTGCCGAAGAGGCTCATCGCGCGCTGCGGAGCATCTGTGTAGTCTGACGGCTTAATCCGTGGAAAGTCTGTGAGCTGAACAGTCATCACCCAGCCAGTTTCGCCACCGGGAAAGCCAATCTGTGTCCATTGCCCTTGGTTTTCAAGCCGGGTTACGCAAGAACCGATCGAGAGACGAATCACCAGCTGTGCACTGCGCTCAGGAGATTGTCTGACGCTGGCAAACGGGACGCAAATCGTGGCATCCGGGGACGCCGCCCCCTCCGTCAGAAAACGCCGCTCGACGTGGCCTGAGTAGTTGTCATCCCCGACCGCGATACACCAGCGATCATCGATGACTTCCGTAATGGACATCGGCTGGCCAAGCACCCGCTGGGAAATGCGTTCACTGTCACGGCTGGTCGTTTTCCAGACATCGACAACGGGGCGATTGATGCGGGCGGGGCTTGGCATTTTGGCGTTCTTACTTACTTCTTGAGGTCACGGAAGCGCATCAGGATGATGGTCTTGCTGTCACCCTTGGCGGAGTCCTGGACCTGAACAAGGGCCATGTCCTTGTTCTTCATGAACTGGTGTTGTTGATTCCGTCCGGTACTTTCCCGGATGCCAAGTGGTTTCCACCCTTGCTTGATGAGCTCTTTGTCGTACCAGTCGATCACTTTGCTTGTTGGAGCGTTGCAGTCGAGAGCGAGGGCGGCTGAGTTGCTGGCAGGGATGGCAAAGCTCATCGCTTTGAGGCCAGCGCGGGCGGCCTTGGATTGCAGCTCGTTGATAGATGCATCTGGGTAAAGCGGGAGGTCACCAATCACCGACAGGACCGAAGCACGGTCGAACGGCTTTGCCATTTCCGTTTTGACATTCCCGGCGACAACGGTAATGAAAATGATGATGGCGAGGATTGCGACCGTGAACAAGCCGCCACATCCGATGGCTGTCCAAGCCCACGGCGAGAGGGCTTTTTTTGGCTTAGGTGGTGGATTGAACGCTGTGCTCATGGTGAGATTTCCCTTTCCGCATCTATACGTACGCTGTACGCAGACCGATAGACTGATTGTACATTGCAGCCGGAAGTAACGTCGAATCCTCATGCGCATCGCCATCATCAGCCCGTGGAACCCTTGGCCCGTTGATTCAGGGAGCCGCCAGCGCGCCGACTTGATCATCCGGGGGCTTGCAGCGAGCCATGATGTCTTTGTCATCTACGGGCTCCAACAGCCTTATCACGCCATCCCGGACCTGAACCAACATCCGCAAGCGGTGGCCCAATGTTTGACATTCCGGTGGCCGCGCGGGGAGCCAGCTGTTACGACCGCTGATGCACCTCGAAAGCCCGGCATCGACGTTCGTCCGAGGGACATCCAACGAATGCACCCTTGCATCCCAGACCTTTCCGGGCCGCTTGCTACATTCAAACCGGATGTCATTTTGGCACTCGAAGCCGATGGCGCCTTGATTGCAGCATCACAGCGTTCCGTGCAGTCGTTCCCGATGGTCGTGGACCAGTGGGAGCCATCCAGAATTGTGGATGCCCGTCTCGCCACGCGTATCCGCTCACAGCTTTTCTGGCGAAGCATGATGCAGCATGCAGGGGCGATTACCGTCGTAACAGCTGCTGAGAAGGCTGCAGCGGGACACGTTCTTGGTGATGTCAGCCAGGTGTGTATCGTCGAAAATGAGGCCTTACGGGCATCCAACTTCGCACGTAATCCGGCTCCGATGACGCTTCTCTTTGCCGGAAACCTGGATTATGAACCCAACCGGGATGGCATTCTCTGGTTTATTGCC
>CAIYBQ010000238.1 GCA_903924445.1 uncultured Armatimonadota bacterium
CGAGCTCGCCTTCGCCATTTCGTATGCCCTAACAGATCAACGCCCGGACCGTATTCTCCTTCAGGCCGCAGAATCTGGGAAACTAAAGACCAAAGAGGATGTCCGCGCACAAGTCTCTCGGATGCTCGAGGATGAATCCCTGGAGAAGCCAAGAATCCTGCGATTCTTCCAGGAGTTCTTCGGATACAACCAGGCACATGTGATTTTCAAAGATGAAGCACGCTCAGGTGGGTTCCGCTATTACGGTGAGGACTACCCTGTTATCTATGAGCGGGATGCTGACCTTTTTGTGTTGAACATCCTCACAAAGGATAAAGATGTTTTCAGGAAGCTGTTGACATCTGATGAGTACTTTATCCTTAACAGACAGACCTTCCGAAACACTGTTTATGCTTTTTACGAACAGAATAAGGAGATGATCGACAAAGGTCAGCTTCCTGAAGCAAAGTCACAGGAACTCCTGAAACGTCTGGACCTTAAGGATTGGAAAGAGCTCAATACCAAGTACTATTTGCACCCTTTTGACCGAGGCTTTAATGGCAGTGCTACTGCAATAAAGAATATGGGGAAAGAGATTCCGACGGAGGGTCGCATTGGCCATCCAGATGAAGGCAAGTCATTTCAGGCGGTTAGCCAAGGCATGCACATTCTCTACGAGAAATATCCCATGGCCTATGACCTCAAGGATGGTGAGCAGAATTTTCTTCTACCGCAACCATACAAAAGGCCAAACCGGGCCGGCATGCTTACGCATCCCGCGTGGCTGATCTCACACTCTCTCAATGACATTTCAGATCCGATTCGTCGCGGTAAATGGATACGGCAACGCTTACTAGCAGGCGTCGTTCTCGATGTACCAATTACTGTGGATGCAACCATTCCACAGGACCATCAAAAAACACTGCGAGAAAGACTATCCGTTACAGAAGCGAAAGCGTGCTGGCGTTGTCATGTACAGATGAACCCAATAGGTTACACATTTGAGGTGTTTGATGACTTTGGGCGCTACCGCACGACAGAGGCACTTGACAAGCTGCCTAAGGTAAACGGCACCTTCCCTGTCAAGCCTGTTAACTCTCGTGGTATTTTAGCAGGAACGGGCGAAGCAGGTATAGATGGGAACGTCAAGGATGCCTTGGGGCTGATAGAAAAGCTGGCCAAGTCGAACAAGGTCAGGCAATCAATCATTCGCCATGTGTTTCGCTATTACATGGGTCGCAACGAAATGCTCTCAGATTCAATGACTCTGATGGCAGCTGACAAAGCGTATCTGGACAGTGGCGGAAGCTTCAAGGCGCTTTTAATCTCATTACTGACATCCGACTCATTCCTTTACCGGAAGACACTGACTAAAGGTTAAGATACAAATCATGACACATTCACGTCGCAGCATTCTTAAAGGGATGTCACTGGGTGCGGGTAGCTTTCTTTTAGGTCCTCTTTTGTCCCAGATAGAAGCACATGCCGAGGGAAACATCGGTGCCATGCCAAGTCGTTTTGTCTTTGTTGTGAAGGACAGTGGCATTTGGCCATCGGGAATCACCCCGGCTGAATTCATGGCTAACGGTAGTAAACCGATTAATGCATCACTCGTTAACGCTACGTTGCCATCATCCATGGCGCCACTTAGACCTTTCCAGAACCAAGTGTCTATCGTGCAGGGCCTCTCTGGGAAAATGTGCCGCGGAGGACATACAAGTCACTTTGGCATGATGGGCGTTTACATGGTTGGCAGTGAAGTCAATCCTGGTAATCCATTGCGTGCCACAGCCGATGCGGAACTGGCTAAGCTGCATCCGGCCCCGTTCAATCACGTGGCATTGGCCGTCCGAGGAGATTGGGGATCCAACAACTACGGTGGAGTCATGTATCCCGGGATCTCGGCAGTTGGCCCCGGAAAAGAACTTCCGTTTCAGGGCAGCCCCGATGTGGCCTTTGATCAGCTTTTTGGATCGGCAGTCTCTGCATCTAAAGATGGAGAGAGACGCTTCAAGCTTCAGAAAAACCTTTTAGACTTTATGGTCGATGACATCAAGAATGTTGAACGGTCCATTCCATCTGCGGAAAAGATGAAGATGGATGCATATCTCAATGCGTTTGAGGAGCTCCAGACACGTCATAGTAAGCTCGTCGGGATGAAAGATAATCTGAAGGGCAACGCACCAAAGCTGACTGATAAGTTTACATCAGCGATAGAGGAAGTTCGTCAAGAAGCCCACTGTGACTTAGCGGCAGCGGCTTTGATCGCCGGGCTCACCAACTGCGTCACGATCCGTTTGGACAATGCAAACACGGTCTACAAGGCCCTTGGGATAGCGCGAAACATACATGGGATTGGCCACGATGAGGGTGATAACGGAAGAGACCAAGCGCAATGCCGGGAAATCATTCAAAAGCATCACATGGAATTGATTGCCAGTATTGCAAGAAAGTTGAAGGCTGTTCCTGAGGGGAATGGCAATATGCTGGACAATACGATGATCATCTACCTCAGCGACTCTTCAAACAAACACCATGGAGACTGCTTGGAATGGCCATATGTGATTGTCGGCGGCTGCAGCGGAAAGCTCAAGTTTCCGGGTCGTTACATTTGTTACCCTAAGTACGGCGATGCAGGTTGTCGCACAATCGGTGATTGGTGGACGACCATCCTTAACGCGCAGGGCAACCCGATCAAGTATTACGGCAATGAAGATCTTGAGCTGAAACAAAATGGTTTGTCTCATGCTGGACCTCTTGTGGAGCTTATTGCTTAGTCCCCATCGAAGTGGAGATGTAAGTCGGAGCTGCAACCAAAAGTTTACTTGCGATGGTTTGAATGTCCGACCAAAACTGAACACTAGGGTCAGTGCCGATGTGATGCAACTCCGCAATGTCCAATGCCGTCGGTGCTGTGAGACCGGTGTTTTTGTCGAGTATCCGTACCTGAGGCAAACTCCCAGTCGCTTCAACTAACAATAGTCACATCCGATACGATCTGCTAACGTTTGAGGTAATTCGCGCGGAAATCTCAGCCCATTTCGTGACTGCCCATGAGCTCCTGGAAAGGCAGCGATGTTAGGTCGACTTGAGTATCGACTCTGGCGCTACGTCACACCACAAGTGCTCGTGATTGATGAGATGGGATGTTTACCACTTGACGATGTCGGTGCAACGCTGTTCTTCCAGTTACTTACAGCAAGGTATGCGGTCATCC
>CAIYBQ010000239.1 GCA_903924445.1 uncultured Armatimonadota bacterium
ATTTTGTGTGAAAAGCCGATCGATGTCACCCTCCCCGCCGCAGATGCGCTAATCGAGGCCTGTGCAGCCAACAACGTCAAGCTTGAAGTGGTGAGCCAACATCGGTTTAGCGATGGCATTCAGCACCTCAAAACCTGGCTGGATGAAGGCAAGCTTGGCCGCCTCGTCTTTGGTGAATCGGTCACCAAGTGGTACCGGACGCAGGCCTATTACGACTCGGGCGGATGGCGTGGGACATGGGAACTCGATGGCGGCGGTGCGCTGATGAATCAGGGTGTCCACTATGTCGACCAGCTGCGCTGGATCATGGGACCGGTCAAATCCGTCGCAGCCACCATGGGAACGCTTTCGCACGAGCGCATCGAAGTGGAAGATATTGTTTCCGCGACCATTGAGTTTGAAAACGGCGCCGTTGGAACCTTGATGGCATCGACATCGATGGTGCCTGGCTTCAACCAATCCCTCGAAGTCTACGGCTCCAAGGGCAGTGTGCGAATCACGAACAGCAAGGTGATGTTTGCGCAGTTTGTCACTGGAGACGAGCCGCAGACGATGTGGGGCCTCGAGGGGACGCCGGCACCATTGGTTGTGGATGGCGTCTGGCAAAATGAAGACGCTGAAGCTGAGACAACGACGCAGGGTCAGGGCGCCGCCGACCCGCGGGCCATCTCGAACCTCGGGCATGTCGCGCATCTGAAAGACCTCTGCGAGTGTATCCATAGCGGTGCTGAGACATTCATGAATGGCCCTGAAGCCCGCTACGCGCTTGAGCTCATCGTTGCCGTCTACCGTAGCGCGAAGACCGGGCAGCGCGTGATGCTTCCGTTAGAGGCCTAAGCCATGGGGATCACACTCGGACGCTTGCAGACAGAGCAGTTTGATCAGGCTGCGGCGCTGATTCATGCATCCACAAATGCCTGGTACCTGAAAAACACAGGCCGGGTCGCATTTGGCTGTGAGCCCAGCGGGTGCCGCTTGTTCCCGGACACTTACCATGCCCTGGATGCCGGTCAGTGCATCACCGCCACCGATGACGCCACGGGAAAGCTGATCGGAACGTGCTATCTGCATCCGCGAGAGACGCATATCGGCGTTGGGATTGTGAACACCGCCCCAGATGTCGCAACCGCCGGCGTGGCATCACTGATGCTGCGGGAAGCCTGCGCCATCGCCGATGCTAGCGGCCTCCCCTTGCGCCTCGTGAGCTCGGCATCCAATATGGACTCCTATAGCCTGTACCACCGCCAGGGCTTTGTCGCGCGTCAGGTGTTTCAGGACATGTTGTTGCATGTTCCAGAGGACCCGGCACGTCTTTCCAGTGGCATTGACACAAGCGGTGTCCGCCTTGCAAGTATCACTGATGTGCCTGCAATCGCCGTGTTGGAACGGGATTTAACGGGCAGCTATCGTCCCGCAGACTGGTCACACTTTATTCAGGTCGACCACTTTACGGTCTTTGTAGATATCGCAGCAGATGGCACACTTCGTGGGGCTATCAATGTGACCAATCACGCGGCTAACTGCACCCTTGGCCCAGCACATGCGCGCGATGAAGCGAGTGTGTGTCGCCTCCTAGCTGCGGCACTTCCGGTGGTCGCTGGTCGGAAGGCTCTGGTTTTAGTATCACCTGCAGCAACAACCGTGACACAGCTGCTCTACGGCTGGAAAGCACGTAACAGCGATATTCACCTCCTCCAAGTGCGTGGTTCGTACACATCACCAACCGGCGTGCAGCTGATGACGTTTCTTCCGGAGTCGGCGTAGTTTTGACCTATCGTGCCCACCTTGTTACCAGTGCCGCAGCGTTTACAGACGCGATGGAAGCTCTTTGGGATACGTGGGCATCCGATACTCCGGGTGCGACGGCGATGCAGCGCTGGGCATGGGTTGGCGCTAACATCGACCGTGTTCCTCGCGGGATGTTTGTTGGGCTCATCCTCCGCGGCAGTGATGATCTTCCGATAGCGGCGGCTGCGTTCAAGCGAACGGGCCCCGGGGTTCTGGTTCCCATCGGGGATGGTGTCAGCGATTACCTCGATATTGCGGTTTCACCGGATGCGCCTCCAACGACGATTGACCACTTGATCGATGCCATTTCTGAGCAGGCTCCGGCGGTGCTCTTTCGCCAGTGCCATCCAAACGGTCCGCTTGGCAGAGCGTTCCGCGGCGCGATGGAAGATGGCGAGGCGTGTCCCGTTCTCGCGCTCGCACCTACTGTCGAAGAGCAGCAGCTCGCGATTCCAAAGCGCTTACGGCAAAACCTGAACTACGCCGACCGAGCGCTGCGGAAACAAGCATCGGAAGTGACTTACCGAATCGCCGACCAAGACAGCCTTGCGGGCGATATCGATGCGTGCATTCGCCTTCATCAGGATCGCTGGCGTCGCCGCTGGATGCCCGGTACGTTCGCGGGCGACACACACAAGCAGTGGTTTGCAGATGTCTCGCAGCGACTCCTGAATGCCGGGCTTCTAAGGCTGCATACGCTTTCCGTGGATGACAAAGTCATCGCGGCGATTTATTGCATGACATCCGGTGGGACGACGATTTACTACCTCGGCGGCTTTGATCAGGAATATCACAAGTGGTCGCCCGGGATGCTTGCGACGCGGGCGGCGATACTCCATGCGGTGAGTGCTGACAAGTCACATACATTTGACTTTTTGCGTGGAAATGAGCCCTACAAGTACCGCTGGGGAGCCATCGACCGCTTGAATATGCGTCTGCTGCTTACCCGAGGTCCATATGGAACAGCCATTTGCGCTCTTGAACGGCAGCGCTTTGCCCTTGAGCTCAAGCTCAAGGACAGGATGCACAACCTCCACGCCGGGAAGTCTGCACATGCCCGCCCGGATGCCGTTTCGGATAAGATAAACCCATGAAGCGGCGCTCTGGTGGAGTAGCCGGCGGCTCCGTGCTGCTTGGCATTGTAATCGTAATCACTGGCGTTCACGCTTTTATGACGTGGCAGCTCCTACAGCGGGTTGTTCATCTTGAACAGCAGCTGGGGATCCGTTCATCCACGATGATTCCCGCTATTCGCATACCGTCTATACGCAAGCCCGAGCTTCCGCGCATCGGCGTCGCAGACTGGCAAGTGCAGCTTGATTCCGCTACAGCGCATGTTGAGCGTGCACGGATTGCTGTCACGAAGGGGAATATGGGAATCGCGCAGGATGAATCCACAAAGGCGCTGGATGCATTAGCACGTATCAGCCGGATGCCAGCGGTTGACCCGAATGCTGTTATGGCCATTCGCAAACAGCTGGCAGCCATCGAAAATCAAATTCGGGGTGGTGGTGCAACCGCTCCCCCTGCATCGAAAGGAACATCAAAGTGATGCAACATTCGAAAGTACTTGTCGCAAGTTTGTTCGCCGTAGTTTTGCTTACATCCACTGGATGCCGCCGAGTGCGAAACATTTACTCCCGCACGGATGAAATCCGAATGGGGACACAGTTTGTGACTGAGTTCAACAAGAGCAAAGAGGGTGCGCTGGTGGTGCGCTCGGGTCCTATGCTGATGCGTCTCCAGCGTGTGGCACTCCCGATCATCGATGCTGCCCGCAAGGACTGGGATGTTCCCTATACCGTTACGCTCATCAAGGACAATGAGATCAATGCATTCGCGGTTCCCGGTGGGCCGATGTATGTGAACACCGGTCTGATGCAGCTGGCGACGACGGATGATGAGCTTGCAAGCGTCCTCGCCCATGAAGTGAGCCATATTGTCAAGCGCCATTCGGCGCAGCAGCTCTCGGATGCCGCCGTCAAGCAAGGCGTCGCGGGAATACTGTTTGGCCGCTCAAACGCCGATGTCCGCTCTGTTGTCGGCCTTACGCTAAGCCTCAAAGACAGGGAGTTTAGTCGTGGGGATGAGTCCCAATCCGATGAGTACGGTTTCAAGTATCTTGTCGCGGCAGGATATAACGTACGCGGTATGGCGTCAATGTTTACAAAAATGCAGGATTCAGTAGCGAAGTCTAACGAAAAACTTGCATTCCTGAGCACCCATCCTCTGACACGAAAGCGCATCGAAGCAGCCGAAAAGCGAGCCGAATCCTATGAAAATGGCACGTGGAAGTCGCCTAAGTGAGGTGCACGGCAGTCATACCGGCCTATAACGAGAGCACCCGAATTCTGGGCGTGCTCAATGTTTTAGTACAGGCCGGGAATGTCAGCGAGATTATCGTTGTCAATGATGCATCATCGGATGACACTGCAAAAATCGCGCGGCAGTTCGCAATGACGGCTCCAAAGCAGGTTCGTGTCTTCGATATGCCATCAAATGCAGGCAAAGGCGCGGCAATGCACCGCGGTGCGAGTGAGACGGATGCCGAGGTTGTGCTATTTCTGGATGCCGACCTTG
>CAIYBQ010000240.1 GCA_903924445.1 uncultured Armatimonadota bacterium
AGGACAAGCGATGTCGCTGCCACCGGGACCATCCGCTCCTTGTCACCCTTGCCCAGAACTCTGAGCCAGCGAGCAGACATATCTACCGAATGCCAGCGTAGTTCAGCACACTCCGACACACGCAAGCCGCAGCAATACATAACATCTAGAATCGCCGCATCACGAATACCCTTGACTGTCGTCCTGTCCGGTGCCTGTAAGAGGCGAACAACTTCTGCCTCATTCAGCGTCTTTGGAAGCGTCGCTTTGACTGCGCGTGTTCTGCCAGCCGCGGTTACAGGATTGTTTGGAATGTAGCCCTGACGGCGGAGATACCGACAAAATGATGACAATGCTGCACGCCGGCGCGCAATCGATGTCGACTTAAATCCGCCTGACTTTCGGCTGCTCAGCCAGCCTGTGATGCCGCTTGGGTCTAGAGCGTATCCACTGGTAAACCAATCTTCCAAGTCTCTCGCGTATGCAATAATGGTGTTCGGTGCGAGGCCACGTTCATTCCGCAAGTAATCCAAATAAGCCGGGAGCCGCTCCCGATAGCCTGTCAACCGGAAATCCACTCCGTACGGACATCGATGCCACGCTCTAGGCAATGTGTCAGAAGACGGTCCTCCGTGGCTGAACTCGCTATCATCCGCACCTCAACACACTCTGTGATCGGGTCGAGACCGATGTCCACCACGCTCAAGTGAAGCTGATCGAGCAGGGACTCTGCTATGTCCAGCGCATTTCCATCCGGGCCCGCAGGAAACACGGCAAGAAGCTGGCTACCATCAGGAATTGTCATTTATCTCACCCTCACACTGCATTGTATATGGCAGCCGGTGCAGCTGTGGCCGCCGCCCAACGTAGCGTTCCATACTCAAAATGCCACCATTCACCAGGATAGTTGGCAAACCCACCCACGGACATTGCTTGGATGAGCAGGCGCCGCCGCTCTGTGTAGATTGGATGCGGATGCTGTTCAAAGTAGTCACAGACACTTGCTTCAACCGGCTCATCAAAACCACTGCCCATATCCAAGGGTTTTCCGGTAGCAAGCTCAAACAATGTAACATCGACGGCACCACCCGTGCTGTGCGGTGTTGGCCGGTTTGGTAAGAGCTCTGGATAAGCAACAAACCGACGCGCATGGGCGTTGATCGCAGCGTCGTCCCACTCAGGATGTTCGCTGCGTACAATCGTGACCATCTCGTTCCAAAGCCACGCCTGAACATTGAGTGGTCGGTGTGCATCCAACACAATCATCCCAAGCGTCTCTGGTAACTCCGAAATCGCCCGGTGAATTCGATGCACTACGCCTTCCCGGAGGAGCATCGCATGCGTTGCCACTGGTGCACCTGCTCGCGCATACACGGGATCCAGTACAAGGCGTGTATTTGCTTCGAGCGCGATCAGCGGCTCATCAACCCAATCAAAGGCGACATCTAAGAAGCCCGGTGGTTCTGCATGCGATGCTATCGGTGGATACACGTATCGTTAGTGACCGATGCCGGCAGCCCAGAGACAACCGCGCTCAAGCAGACGTAGGACTTCCGGCTGGGTTACCACCGTGGTGTCATGTCCAAGACCGTTGTACGAAACACGGCCATTGCCGTACCACTTCGTCCACACGACTGGCATGTCGACAACTCCGTTGCGGAGGTGGGGGCCATCGGCAACCGGGAAGCGCGTTGTTGCCAGAACATGGACAGCAGGGTCGACATGCATGTAGTACTGCTCGGAGACGACGGTAAACATGTTTGGTGAGCCACTGGTGATGAAGTGATCTGGAACACGGATATCGACGGTGTAATTCACGCCACTGTCGCCTGGATGTGAGACCCACTGACCACCTGTCATGAACTGATATTCGGTTTCCATGCGGAAGCTGTCACACATCCCGCCGTGGCAACCCGCGATACCAACGCCGCCCTTGACCGCTGCCAGTAACGGATTCAGCTGTTCGGGTGTGATAGTGCCCATGGTCCAGATCGGAACGATCAGGCGGTATGTTGTCAGGTCTTCTGTCGCATAGGCATCCAGAGTGTCCGAAACGGTGACTGTGAAGCCATTTTCCTCGAGGAACTCACTGTAAATCGCCGCGACTTCTTTCGGCTGATGTCCATCCCAGCCGCCGTAAACCACTAATGCTTTCATGATCAAATGCCTCCAAACTCGCGAAGTTATTATTCCACGTTGATGCCCGCTTCAAGGTTGTAAAGAAGTGCTGGATGGAGATCCGCATGGAGATACCCTGTGTGTAGCGACATCCCAAGTCGGTCCATCACCCTCTGGCTTCGAACATTTGACTGTAATGTCGATGCTGTAAATGTCACAGCTGGATCCAGCTGGCGAAGCGTGGCGATGACATGCTGTGCCGCAGCGGTCGCAATCCCAAAGCCCCAGACATCCGGGTGGAGCCGCCAGCCGAGCTCGATAGCACCATTAATATGGACACACGGCTTTGCATGAACCCAGCCGACGGGGCGATTGTCACTCCCGAATTCGATGATGAAGTAGCCAAACGGGTCACGAAACGTCAGCCAGCGCTCGATGACACTCTCAGCCTGCTCGAGCGTCGGAGGTGACGCCATAAGGACATGCTCTCGCACGGCCGCGGGTGTATCGAGCCAGACAATAAAGGGAGCATCCGCCACCGTCGGCTTTCTAAGACGAAACTGCGGTGGCATGGTTGCGGTTACGCCTTTTGAACCAAACTCTTCCCTTGAAGGACTGGCTTGAGGTACTGACCGGTATAGCTGCCCTTGACCTTGGCGACATCTTCGGGAGTCCCCTTGGCAATAACGTGTCCGCCGCCATCACCGCCCTCTGGACCCATGTCGATAATCCAGTCCGCACATTTGATGATGTCGAGATTGTGCTCAATCACGAGGACTGTTGAACCGCCATCCACAAGGCGTTGCAGGAGAAGAAGGAGCTTTTCGATGTCCGCAAAGTGCAGACCTGTCGTTGGCTCATCGAGGATATAAAGCGTCTTCGCCTGCAGCTTCTTGCCGAGCTCAGTCGCCAACTTTACGCGCTGCGCTTCGCCGCCAGAGAGCGTCGTCGCCGGCTGACCAAGCTTGATGTAGTCAAGGCCGACATCGGCGATGGTCTGCAGCTTTCTCGCAATGCTCGGAACTGCAGAGAAAAACTCTACGCCTTCCCCGACAGTCATATCGAGGACTTCAGCAATCGACTTACCTTTATACTTGACTTCCAGCGTCTCGCGGGCGTAGCGCTTTCCATTACAGACTTCGCAGGGAACGTAGACATCTGGTAGGAACTGCATCTCGATTTTGAGGATGCCGTCGCCTTTACACGCCTCGCAGCGGCCACCCTTGACATTAAACGAAAACCGTCCTGGGCCATAGCCACGGACACGGCTTTCCTGGGTGGATGCGTAGAGATCCCGGATGACATCAAAGCAGCCCGTGTACGTCGCCGGGTTTGAGCGCGGTGTGCGCCCGATAGGTGACTGGTCGATATCGACAATCTTCTCAATATGCTCGATGCCGGTAAGCGAATCGTGCGCTTCGGAAATCATGTGCGAGCGGTAAATCTGCTGCATCAACTTTGGATACAGCGTCTCCTGGATGAGCGTGGACTTACCAGAGCCAGAGACGCCAGTGATACAAACCAGCGAGCCAAGTGGGATCTCAATGTCTACGCCTTTAAGATTATGGCCCCTTGCGCCTTTGAGGATGAGCGATTTGCCATTGCCTTTCCGGCGGACTTTGGGGATGGCAATCATCCGTCGACCCGATAAGAATGCAGCGGTGGCTGATTCAGGGGCATCCAAGATGTCGGCTGGTGGGCCTTCTGCCACAACCCTGCCTCCATGTACACCTGCTCCCGGTCCGATATCGATCAACCAGTCCGCGGCCGCCATCGTTTCTTCATCATGCTCAACAACGAGAATCGTGTTACCAAGGTCACGCAAGCGTGTCAGGGTTTGGACAAGCTTGGTGTTGTCGCGCTGATGTAGTCCAATCGATGGTTCATCCAGGATGTACAGAACACCCATCAGGCCGGAACCAATCTGCGTCGCGAGGCGGATGCGCTGTGCTTCGCCCCCAGCGAGTGTGTTCGCGCTACGGTCCATCGTGAGGTAACCAAGCCCCACGGAATAGAGGAAGCCTAGGCGCTCACGGATTTCCTTGACGATTTGCTTGGCGATGATTGATTCACGGTTTGTCAGTGTCAGGCCATCGAAGAAGGTCACCATTTTTTCGACACTGAACCCGGTCAGGGTGCTGATGTCGGTGTCCCCAACCTTGACGCTAAGGGCCTCGGGTTTGAGACGTTTCCCCTTACAGTCTGGGCACGGGCGCTGCCGGCGGTATTGTTCGAGGTCTGCCTTGACTAAGTCACTCGTCGTCTCGGCGAGGTGACGCTCGAGGATCGAAAGCACGCCGGCATATTCGGTGTCAAAGTAGCGCGTCTTGCCCCAGCGGTTCCGATGTTCCATCGCAACATTGCCGGAAACACCGTAGAAAACCGCATGGAGCTGCTCAGGTGTCAGGTCTTTGAGGGGAGTTTCCATCGTGAAGCCAAGCGATGTTGCTACAGCTGCAAAGAGGGCGGTGCGGGAATCCGACATGATCTGCTTGCCGGATTTGTAGACAAAGTAGCGTAGAGCTCCGGCCCCGATGGATAAATTGTGATCAGGAGCAATCAGCTCCGGGTCGAACTCTGCCTGTGTTCCAAGTCCATGACATTTTGCACAAGCACCGTATGGGCTGTTGAAGGAAAAGGTGCGTGGCTCGATCTCCGGGAGGCTGATGCCGCAGTCGGTACAGGCGAACTTTTCGCTATACGTATGACATTCTCCATCAACAATATCGATGACCAGAACACCGTTACCACGCTTTAGCGTTGACTCAATCGAATCTGCGAGACGCTTCTCGGTACCTTCCCTTACGACGACGCGGTCAACCACGATGTCCAGGTCGTGTTGCTTATAGCGGTCGAGAATTGGAATCTCTTCAGAAATATCGAAAATGGTGCCATCGATGCGTACGCGGACATAGCCTTCCTTGCGGATGTCCTCCAGCTCCTTGCGGTACTCGCCTTTTCGACCACGGGCAATCGGTGCCATCAGCTGCATCCGCGTGCCTTCCGGCAGCTGCATCAGCTGGTCGACAATCTGGCTTGGCTGCTGCTGGCTGACGGGTTTGCCACACTGTGGGCAGTGTGGGCGTCCAGCACGTGCGTACAGAAGTCTGAGGTAGTCGTAGATTTCTGTGACCGTGGCTACTGTTGAGCGCGGGTTACGGCTGGTGGATTTCTGGTCGATGGCAACTGCCGGCGAAAGACCTTCAATCTGGTCGACATCCGGTTTGTCCATCTGACCGAGGAACTGCCTTGCGTAGGCTGAGAGGGACTCTACATACCGACGCTGGCCCTCCGCATAGAGGGTGTCGAACGCCAACGATGACTTTCCACTGCCCGAGAGACCGGTGATAACCACCAGCTTGTCTCTTGGAATATCAATATCGATGTTCTTGAGGTTGTTTTGCCGTGCACCGCGAATGCGGATTGCAGGGCCATCAATAATGATAGGGATGCGGCTGTCAGTGACGGGTTCGATTTCCATAGGGCTCATACCGCCCACGGTAGGGATGTGGGCCACACGAGTGTACCTGTCATCCCGCGGACCTGTCACATTTCAGGCAGTATCGTGCCATCGCCAATATTGGCAGGGATGGGGTAGCCAATGCGAAGGTCCTTTTGTGCCCGTGACCAGGCATATTGAAAGGCTGCATCGAGTAAAGCATCCCAGTGGTAATACGTCTCACTCACATCTTCGACGTGAAACAAAGCGCGTCCTTGCGAGTCGCTGCCTGTCGGGGCATCGTGCATTTTGGTGACCGATGCAATGTATGCATTGGCTGCCCCAGCCGTACCATCTTCAGCCGTTAGGACAAATGCTCCCAGCTTAGTCAGCGGACCAAGCTCGATTCCTGCCTCTTCCATTGCCTCGCGATGCGCAGCAGCATCTGGATGTTCACCGGGCTCGATGTGTCCGCTTGGCGTGCACCATCCACGGTTGATGATTTCCGCGAGCACGATGAGGTCTCCGTAAAACGGAAAGACGACTACATGGGTGACGGGGGCCTCGGTGCTGAGGACGAATTCTGCCTCGTAACTACCCCATTTTGCTTTTGGGAACTCAGTCAATGCTGAGCAGGTCTTGCAGATTGGTGGCGAACAAATCGATACGTCCACATTTTTCGCAGACTTTTGCCGTAACCGGTGATGTGGTGACAGACGCAACACCGAGAAAGTCATCGGATGCTTTACCGGTGATTGTAATGCGTGCATCCCCATTTCCAACCTGCAGGCGACCTTTGTGCATTTGACCGCCGCACGCGGCACATGTGTTTTTCATAGCGCGTCTATCCTACCAAACTGCTGCGGCATCTAACCGGGGGTCATTTCCCAGAAATCTTTGCCAACGATGTCAAATGGCAGGCGGTGCTCATCGGGGGCGGTGGCATCGAAATGCTGGTTCACAAAATAAACCAGCTGGCTGGTTGTGTTACCGACATTTGCGCAGCCGTGTGCAACGCCGCGTGGGATGAAGAGGAGGCGGGAGACGCCGCCGCCAAGGAGAAGACGCATTTGTGCATTCAGAGTTGGGCTGTCTGCGCGAGCATCCACGAGGCCAACAAGTAAACGCTCTGTCGGAGGAACAAACCAGACATCATCTTGATTGTAATGAATATGAAATGCCTTGATCGCGCCTGGCTGCACGACTGACCATGATGATTGGAGGACCTGAAAGTCAGGGATTGCAATCAAGCGGCCATTATCATCGAGGCGGATGATCTCAGCGAATGCGCCGCCATCGTCCTGGAAGGTCCGCAGCTCGATGATCTTGACGCCCTCAATGTTTGTGCGTGGGGCATAGCTCTGCGTGGTCAGGACGCTTGCGTAGTCAGGATGAATAGCGGATGGGGAAAGTCGTTCTGCCATAACTTACTTGTTCTCCGGGAGGTTGGGTTTGGTTTCGCTTGCGATCCGGCGCAGGTAGGAGGCGTAACCTGTCTTGCCCAGGGCGTTTGCTGCAGCAATGACATCATCGGCGGAAATCCAGCCACTTTGCAGTGCGATTTCCTCAAGACAGGCGATTTTTAAGCTCTGTCGACGCTCAATGGCAGCGACAAAGTTGCCTGCTTCGAGGAGGGCATCGTGTGTGCCCGTGTCCAGCCATGCGGTCCCGCGACCAAGGATCTCGGCATGAAGATCATTTTTGGCAAGGTACATCTGGTTGACGGTCGTGATTTCCAGCTCACCGCGGTGGCTTGGTTTCACCGCAGCAGCGACATCGGTGATGTCACTGTCATAGAAATACAGACCCACGACCGCGTAGTTTGACTTTGGCTGTTCGGGTTTTTCTTCGATGGAAATGACGCGTCCGGATGCATCGAAGTCCATCACGCCGTAGCGCTCGGGATCGGCGACATGGTAGCCGAAGACGGTTGCGCCTGATTCGCGGTTTGCGGCGCGTTTGAGCTGTTCTGGAAGGCCGTGGCCGTAGAAGACATTGTCGCCGAGGACAAGGGCTGCGGGTCCGCCGGCGATGAAGTCCTTGGCGATGTGAAAGGCTTGCGCAAGGCCCTCTGGGCGTGGCTGGACGGCGTATTGCAGATTAATTCCGTACGCACTGCCATCCCCGAGGAGGCGTTCGAACAGCGGAAGGTCTTCGGGGGTGCTGATAAGCATGATGTCCCTGATTCCGCTCAGCATTAAAGTCGAGAGAGGGTAGTAAACCATCGGCTTGTCATAGACAGCCATCAGTTGCTTTGATACGGCTTTTGTAGCCGGGTACAGGCGTGTTCCACTGCCACCTGCGAGGACAATTCCCTTGCTCATAGTTACATTCTACGCCCCGGGTCGAAGTTGCGCCGGATAGGCTTGACGGGGCATACCGACCCCGCTACACTCTCCATTACAGCGCATGACCGAATCAGACGAACTCCCGTGGAACAGTATGTCCATAAAACTGCCAGCGGAAGCATTTGTCTCCGGTGGTTTTTTCGATGAGATGCTGGGATTTCACGCGGCTCCCGGCCGTGGAGCCTTGCGTGTTGCTGTTACGGCGACGGAGCCGTGGCTTTCGTTCGTCCCGCAAACTTTTGCACTTGCGGCCGGCGAGAGCATCGCTGCAAATGTCACAGTGGATATCGCTGCGGCGAAGCGGATGGTCGAAGGGGGGCGGCCTCCCATCGGCGAGCTGCAAGTAACCTTTGAACAACAAAACACGGCAGGTGTCCGTGTTGAACGCACAGCAAACATTCCCGTCCAGCTTCCCGTCGCCGTTTGCCCATGTTGCAAACGCGTTTTACACATCCCCAGCCATCGCGGTGCAAAGCCTCCGACAGTTTGTATGCACTGTTTTGAGCGCCTGCGCCCGTGTCCACACTGCGGTGTTCTGAACACCTGGCGAGTTCGAACCTGTCTTGTCAGCCCAAATCACATCATCCGGGCCAGCGAAGACTGGGTCACCCTCGGTGGAAACAGTCAGCACACCAGCAACGCCGATGTGCCTCTCGGTGCGGGTGCCCTCATTTGGCAATTCCCAATGATGCTGCATACGAATCCGCTTCGGCGGTTGCAGTGGTCATCCGTGGTGACGGCATTTGGTGTTGTTTATGCGGCAAGCACGACCGGGGATGGCGAGCATTTGCTGCATGCATTCGATGTCGAATCAGGAACTCCGATTTGGGACCCATATGTTTTGTCGGCACCCGTTCACCCAGATCGTGGTGGCGTTTGTATTGTTGGTGAACTTGTCGTAGCAGGTTTGGTCAACGGTAGCGTGCTGGCCATCGATGCAATACGCGGGACGCGGCGCTGGCTGGTTGACATCGGAGGCTCCGTTTACGGCTCTGTCATTCCATTGAACCTGGCAGCTGTTGCCGTTCCGGTCGCGGATGGTATCCATGCGGGACGCCTTGTTGTGCTGACCACGGATGGCGGTCGGATCAAGTTTGAGGTTCCGCTGACTGGCCGTCCGGAGTGCACACCCGCTGCCGCAGACAATACAATTGTCGTCCACGATGACACCGGTGGCGTCCTTGCGGTAAACGCATCCACGGGCGACACCCTTTGGTACACACAGCTGGCTGACTGCTTCGATGCCGCTCCCGTCATCGCCGATGGGGTTGTTTATTCCGGCGGGCATGATGGCATTTTGCGTGCCTTAAACATCATCAGTGGGACACTCATCTGGGAATCGCCTGTGCTTGGCGGTGCGATTACAGGCACGCCTAGCATCGCGGACAGTGTGATCGCCGTACCGACTGTTGAGGGGCTATGCCTTGTCAGCCGTGAAACGGGTCAACCCGTCCAGCGCACCAGCCGCGGTCCAGTGCGCGCGCAGCCCATTGTTGCTCCGGATGGCTTTCTCTTTGCAGGACGGGATGCACGCTTACATCGCTTGGCGGCTGGGATGGCAGTGGATGATGTCTACGATGCTGGCGGCGGTGGGCCCCAGGTCAGCGTCCCGATGGCGTATGCCGACGGCAATGTTTTCCTGGCAACGACACGCGGCGTGCTTTACGCGCTTCGCATGACAGGGGTGCTCTAAGTGTCTGATGTTCTCCCTGCTTTTCTCGTAAAGCAGATTGAAAATGCCGGGGTCATGGCAACCCCGCAGCCCGATGCAGCGGCTTGGATTGGCTCGGATAAACGCACGGGCCGGCCAGTGATGGTACGGCGGATTCCAAACACACAAGCCGCGCAAAGTCGTTTGACGATGGCACTGGATGCCGTCCAACAAACGGTAGTGCCATTCCGCCGCTGGATGCTCGTGGATGACAACATTTATACGGTCCGGGATGTTCTGAAGGGTAAGAATCTCCGCCAATATTGGATGGGTGTTGGTGGACGCGCCGATACCGAGACGCTTCGACGATGGATTGTGCCCCTCCTCGATGGACTTGCGACCTTTCACGCCGTGGGTGCCGCACATGGTGGACTGTCCCTCGACAACTTGATTGTCGGCGATGACCTCCGGATGTACATCACCGATGGAGGTATCTGCGACCCCGCTGCCGCGCACCATGCATCTGTATATGGAGCGGGAGCCGGGTCGACATCGGATATTGCTGCGGTGACCAAGCTCGTCATCGCGCTTCTGCCAAAATCCGGTCCCTTTGCAAGCCCGGTCGTACGTGCCCGTGTTGAAGGTTTGGTCTTGCGCTGCGAGACGCTGGCCGCTATCCGGGAGGTGCTTGAAGGCCTGGATGGAATCGCGATGGACAGCATCACCAAAGCCGGTGGTCAACCCAGCCTGGGGGACATGAAGAGTGGCCTGCCGGGAACGCGTGTCGAAAAGGGACATCCACAGCTGGTTTGTGATCAGCTGGATCGCTGCACCATTGTTTCAGGTAGTGGTGGTGAGCTGAATCTGTCTATTCGAAATACAGGCGAGGCGACACTGCTCATTCGCGTCATCGCCACCCAGCATCCTTGGCTCAATGTCCGCCAGATTCCTCTACCAATAGTGATTGCTCCGAATGGAACAGGCAGAATTCCGTTTGTTGTAAGCGCCGCACGCCTCGCACCCGGTGATTACCGGAGTCAGGTGTTTCTGTCGACCAACGCTCCCGGCGGGCAGGCTGAAAACTTGGCGAGTGGATGGTATCGGCACACTGCAGCCGTGACTGCACGCATTATCAATGCCGCTTACCGATGATGCCCGCTTGATACA
>CAIYBQ010000241.1 GCA_903924445.1 uncultured Armatimonadota bacterium
CGCGCCACGGGAATCAGATCTCCTCCTCGCCTGCGGAGAAGTAATCTCGACCGTGATCTTCGCGCAGACGCTGCGTGCCCGTGGGTACGAAACCATTGCCCTCACCGGTGGCCAAGCTGGCATCATCACCGATTATGAATACACCAATGCCCGAATCCTTGAAATTCAACCTGCCTACTTGCTGCAGCAGCTGGGTACGGGACGCATTGTGTTTGTCGCCGGCTTTCAAGGTGCTACAGAGCGCGGAGCGATCACAACTCTGGGCCGCGGCGGCTCTGACACAACCGCAAGCGCCCTTGGTGCAGCGGTCAAGCCTCACGTCGAGCACGTTGAGGTCGAAATCTACACCGATGTTGATGGCGTAAAGACTGCCGACCCCCGCATTGTTAAAGATGCCCGGACGCTTACGGTCGCATCGTATGCAGAAGTCTCCGAAATGGCCCACCAGGGTGCCAAAGTGGTTCACCCGAGAGCGGCGGAGATCGCGGAAATCCATGATGTTCCCCTCTGGGTCAAGTCTACATTTGAAGAGGCTCCGGGGACGCTTATCCGGCGAACAAATACATCGGAGGAGACGAGCCCTCGTATAACAGGTGTAACCAGTACCGGAAAGCTTGTCTATCTGCGATTTCCACTGCCGGATGTGAGTGATACTGACCGGGCAAAGATTGAGCGTGAAGTCTACCGTTTGCTGCGCAATGAGGAGATATCTATCCACCTTAGTAGCACTGGAAATGGAGCATTTGCCTTCGCCGTCGTGCGTGAGCACCTCGGACGCGTCGCTGAGTTAATAGATGGCTTGGTCATTCCGGGTGAGCTTGGTCCTCGGACGCATCCACCCTATGGCGTTATCACCCTGCTTGGCATCGGCTCGAAAGGCCGCGGGATGAACGCTCAGCGGACCCTCCTTGCCGGCGCGAGCTCGCTGGTGGATATTCGGGTCGTCGAGGCAGATTTGGTTGAGAACTGTACGATGGTCAGCGTGATCGCAACCGGCATTGATGACATCCCTGGCATTTTCGTAAAGATGCTTGGTGTGTTGGATGAGCAAGGTGTTTGGCTCTATCAGACGGCCGACAGTGAGTTTTCGATGTCTGTGTTAATACGTGAGGCGGACAGCGTGCGTGCAGTGCGGACGTTGCATGAAGCCTTTCATCTTGGGAACGCAGGTACCTGTGGATAAAGAAATGTTGGCGCGACTTAAGGACCAGGATGACATCGATGAGGAGGGTGCCCTCGAGGCAAAGCTCTTATCCGATGTGTCTTCGGCGAGGAGTGAGCCCTTTCCGGAGCCACCGAACGTCGTGTTAAAGCGTCCGGTTGCGCCTGAGATGAAAATCCGGGGTGCGCGTGGAATGCAGATCTCCGTTTCGGAAGCTCGCTCGATGGGAGATGGCTGGAACATCGCATCCGCGCTCACGAGCTCACTGATAGCAGGCGTTCTTGTTGGCCTTGCATTAGACAAGTGGGTGACAACCAAGTGGGCTCCCGCGGGATTGATCGCAGGCTTTGTCCTCGGGTGTATCAGTGGCTTTTCCAATTTAATTAAGCTGACGAATCGGCTTGCGGCGCGGGATGAAGCAGCCAAACGTGCGGAAGATAGCGCACGTGTTGATAAACCTTCCAAGAAATGACGCTGCGTATGGAGAATGGCAATCCTGACAAACCGATTGCGATAACGACCGCACTCATCGGATTTGTCATCGTCAATATCCTGATGGGTTATCGCCTCGATTGGGCAGTCTGGCACTTTGTCGCAGGAGTTATTCTGGCAGTGTCTCTTTGGGTTGTGAACAGCCTAATCATCCGAAAATATCTGACTTCGCAAAAAATCAATGAATCAAATGCACAAAAACGGGCATTGTTCGTTTTCGCTTTGGTAAAATACCCCTTGGTCGCGGTGTGCATTTGGACGTGCGTTCGTCTGGGTGATACACGCCAACTAATGTCCTTTGTCGCCGGGTATTTGCTCTTGCAAATCGTGGTGGTGGTGCGCATGGTTGGGAAATCAGCGACGCAGATTCGATAGAGGTTGATCACGGTGCCACAATCAGTACAAGCGAACAACTCGGATACATTCAAGGTCGGCATGCCCGTGCAGGTTGCACAGGGTGGTCATGATGCGCCTGCTGGTGAAGCATCCGGACATTCAGAAGGCACACATGCATCCGTAGGCCACGGTGGTGGCCATTCTGGTCCAGTTCGTCATGATAAGTTGGGCGAGCACGTTGCTGAGTGGTACTCAGTTATGGGCTTCCTCATTGCGTTGACGATGATTGTTTTTGCACGTGTCCGAATGGGCAAGCTCGATGTTCGTCGGCCGTCCAAGGGTCAGCTCTTGATTGAGCAGGCTGTGGCATCGATCACGCACTTTTCTAAGGTTTCCATTGGACCCGGCGGTGAGCGCTTTGCTCCATTCGTTGGCGTGGTGTTTGGATTTGTGTTGTTGTCGAACCTATGTGGTGTGCTCCCAATGTACTGGTTGCCAACCGGCGAGGGTCTTGCGCCTGCATGGTCATTCACACCAGCGCCTACAGCCAACATTTCGGTTACGTTTGCGCTTGGTTTGGTTGTCTTCGTGATGTTTAACTACGAAGGTATCAAGGCAAATGGTGTTGTCGGTCACTTGAAGCACTTTGCGGGTCCTATGCCGGCGCTTGCGCCGCTGATTTTCCCGATTGAGTTCATCGGTGCGCTCGTACGACCTCTTTCGCTTGCGATGCGTTTATTTGGAAACGTTTTCGGCGAAGAGACGGTTATTGCCGTTTTGATTTCGATGGCAGCTGTGCTGACATCCGGTATTGTGCCATTCCAGGCGCCTATGTTGGCGTTTGGAGTGTTTGGATCTATCGTTCAGGCGGGAGTCTTCGCGATTCTCACTTGTTCGTATATCGCTCTTTCCATCGGTGACCATGGAGATCATGGTCACGAGGGGCATGGAGAGCATGGCGCGGCACACGCGCACTAAACCAACAGGTTAGGGATGCGGCGGCGTGACCGCCATTGTGGAGGAATAGCGAAATGTTGTATCTCGGTCTTCTCGCACTCGGTGTGGCTTTTGGTCTTCCGATTGCAGTTATCGGCGCTGGTCTTGGTCAGGGTAAAGCTGCTGCAGCTGCACTTGAGGGTGTTGCACGTCAGCCAGAGGCAGCCGGCAAGATTCAGACAATGATGATTATTGCGTTGGCTCTTATCGAGTCTCTCGTCATCTATGCGCTCCTGATGTTCTTTATGCTTCAGGGCAAGCTGCCTACGGTGACTGTTGCAGATCTCGCAGGCCTCAAGTAATCGAAGTGCATCCGGTTGCGGCGTGCCGCCCGCAACCGGATGGTTCTCTGTAATGTCCGCAGTCTGTGGGCATGAGCCATTTAAATAAACTATGGACGTTCTTAACAACCTCAATGTCGACCTAAAGCTCGTTCTGGTCAACATCATCGGCTTTGTCATTCTCTTAGTAGTGGCAAAGAAAATGGTGTTCGATCCGATTGGCAAAGTCGTAACCGAGCGTGACTCAGACATCAGCGGTCAATATGACCGTCTGGAGTCTGCGCAACGCGAGATGGAAGCGCTCAAGGCCGACTATGAAAGCCGCTTGACTGTGATCGAGACGGAAGCACGCGAAAAGATTCAAGCTGCCATCAAGGAAGCCCAATCTGCACGTGATCAGATTCTTGCCGACGCGAATCAGAAGAGCCATGAGATTGTCTCGAAGGCAGAGGCTGAAGCGGAACGTGCCAAGGAACAGGCGATGACTGAGCTGCGGATGCGTATTGTCGATATTGCTGTTGGGACAACCCGCCGCATTATCGGTGAAAGCCTATCCGCTGAGCGTCAGACAGCGCTTGTGGATGAATACATCGCGACCGGGATCGCGGAGGCGTAAGCAAACGTATGCAAGACACCTCTGTTGTACGGCGCTATGCGGTCGCACTCTTAAACCATGCCAAGAAAGCGGGCACGGTGGATGCGGTGGCTGCAGACATGAAGTCGCTCTCCGATGTGATCACGCAATCCGGGCAGTTGGCAGCATTTTTGAATCACCCGCTGATTGCGGGTGAGAAGAAGAAGGCGCTGGTTGACAAGGCTTTTGGCGGGATGGTTTCGCTTACAGTATTAGACTTTGTTAAACTTTTGATTGACAAGGGTCGAATAGATACCCTCAGTTTAGTCATTGCTGAGTTCGTTGCCCTTGTACGTGAGTACAAGAACATCGCGGCAGCTGATGTGGTGACGGCGGTACCGCTCACCGATGCGCAGCGAAAGGCACTCGAAGCTGTACTTGAAAAGAGAACCGGCAAAGACATTGAAATCCACGAAACGGTGGATGCATCCGTGATGGGCGGAGTCAGCGTCAGGATTGGTGACACCATTCTTGATGGCACAGTTCGCTCACAAATCGAACGGTTGCGCGAGCAGCTGATCAACACTACCGGCGCGCTCGTCGCGCAGTAAGTAACCAAGGAAGACACTACTGTGGCAGTAAGACCCGATGAAGTCGCCAGCATCCTTGAACAAGAGCTGGACAATTACCGCAAGGATGTCCCTGAAGAGGGCGTCGGCACCGTTCTACAAGTCGGTGACGGCGTAGCACGTATTTACGGACTCAGTGAAGTCGCCGTTTCGGAACTCCTTGAGTTCCCCGGTGGCGTCATGGGCGTTGCTTTGAACCTCGAAGCCGACAACGTTGGTGCTATCCTGCTCGGCAGCGATACCGGCATCCGCGAAGGAGACCTGGTCAAGCGAACGGGACGCATCATCGATGTGCCCGTTGGCGAAGGACTGGTCGGACGTGTTGTCGATACCCTTGGAAACCCATTGGATGATGGTGGTCCAATCGTTCCTGCTGGTCGCCGCAACCTGGAAGTCAAAGCTCCTGGTGTTGTAGACCGTCAGCCAGTCAAGGAACCGATGTACACCGGTGTTAAGTCAATCGATGCAATGCTTGCAATCGGACGTGGACAGCGTGAGCTCATCATTGGTGACCGCCAAACTGGTAAGACCGCAATCGCACTCGATACGATCATCAACCAGAAGGGCAAAGATGTCTTCTGTTTCTATGTCGCTATCGGACAAAAGGCATCCACTGTACGCCAAGTCGTAGAGAGCCTTCGTGCTAACGGAGCGATGGAATACACGACCATCATCTCCGCACCGGCATCCTTCCCGGCATCCCTCCAGTACCTCGCACCTTATGCAGGCGCTGCGATGGCCGAATACTTCATGGAAACCGGACGCCATGCACTGATCGTCTTTGATGACCTTTCAAAGCAGGCCGTTGCATACCGCCAAGTTTCCCTCCTCCTTCGACGCCCACCAGGACGCGAAGCGTATCCCGGTGACGTCTTTTATCTCCACTCCCGCCTCCTGGAGCGTGCTGCTAAGAAGCGTGAGGACTACCTCATCGTTGCTAAGGGCGCACCTGCAGACACTATGACTAGCGTGGATGGAAACGTCTACGAAGGTGAAGGCGGACCAAAGGCTGCAAAGAAGGCTCTCGAAGCGCTTCCAAACGCAGCTGACTTGGAAGTTCGTAAGCATCCACACTCCGGTGGATCGCTGACCGCACTCCCAATCATCGAGACACAGGCTGGTGACGTTTCCGCGTATATCCCAACGAACGTCATTTCCATCACCGATGGACAGATCTTCCTCGAGTCTGACCTCTTCAACGCAGGTATCCGTCCTGCTATCAACGTGGGTATCTCGGTATCCCGTGTTGGTGGTAATGCACAGATCAAGGCTATGAAGAAGGTCGCTGGACGCATCAAGCTGGAACTTGCTCAGTACCGTGAGGTACAGGCATTCGCCCAGTTCGCATCCGACCTCGACAAGTCGACCCAACAGCAGCTTTCCCGTGGACAGCGCCTGACCGAGCTTCTTAAGCAAAATCAGTACGCACCATTCCAGGTAGAAGACCAGATTATTTCGATCTACGCAGCAACCCAGGGCTTCCTGGATGACCTGCCTGTCGATCAAGTCCGGGCCTTCGAAAAGGGCTTGCTTGCACACGTGCATGACAAGTACCCTGAAGTTCCTGTCGTGATTGCACAGTCCAAGGACTTCTCGGATGACACAGCTGCAACCCTCAAGGCTGCGATTGTAGAGTTCAAGGCTAGCTTTGTAAAGTAGGCTTCAGCCACAACCAACCTAAAGCCGCTCTCCAGAAATGGAGGGCGGTTTTTTTCTTTCCCTGTCATCGTGGTTGGTCTCGTTTTTCACTTACGGATCAGCCGCAAGTCGAAAGGCAAGGTTCGAGAACCATTACGATGAAGCTACTCTCCACAAATGAAGGGCGATCTTTCATTTGCCTTGATCGTCGCTATCAACAACAAACCAAAAGACACTACATCCACCCTCGGTGTAGATCATCCAATGGAAGCCTGTCTATCAACACTAGACACGACTATCCGTTTACTCGGCAGCTGATTGCCGGCGACTGACATTGATTCACAATCACTTTAGGGTGACGAAACAAAAAGCCCCCACTGGTTCACACCAGTGGGGGCTCGCAATGGACGTTCGTCCGGTTAGGACTACTTCTTGGCCTTAGGGATCAAGACGGTGTCGATGACGTGGATGACGCCATTGCTTGCTTCGATGTCAGTCTTGACAACGTTAGAGTCGTTGACTTTGACGCCCTTCTTGGTACCAATCTTGACTTCTGCGCCGTTTACGGTCTTGACCTTGGTGCCATCCTTGAGCTTTATAACGTCAGCAGCCATTACCTTGCCTGCAACGACGTGGTACGTCAAGATCGCCGTGAGGGCCTTCTTGTCCTTGAGGAGCGCTTCGAGGGTTGCCTTTGGAAGCTTTGCAAATGCAGCATTGGTTGGTGCAAAAACGGTGAATGGGCCTTCACCTTGAAGGGTCTCAACAAGTCCTGCAGCCTTGACTGCGGTGACGAGGGTCGAGAAGTCCTTGTTTCCAGCAGCGATTCCAACAATATCTTCTGCCTTAGCAGCCGTCGAAGAAACTGCGAGCAACAAGCCAGCGATTACAGCGGTATACAATTTCATAGTCTTCATCATCCTGTTTCCAACATCATTGCGGTGCAACACCGTCACACCTCATACAACCCCCGTGCGCCGTATGTTGTTCCAAGTATTTTGTCTGTGAGATAAGATGTGCTTGCTATGAGTAATGTGGACCTCGATTGCAAAGGGCTAAACTGCCCAATGCCCATCGTCAAGATTTCCCGCGCGATGAAAGAGCTGCAAACGGGTGTTACCCTCACAGTTACGGCATCAGATCCATCGTTTAAAGCAGATGTCGAAGCCTGGGTTCGTAAAATGAACCAAAAGCTGACATCGTTCACCGACACTGCTGGCATCCAGACAGCCGTGATTGAAAAAATCAGCTGACATGGGCGATAACATCACCATCTCGCAGTCCGAGCTCATCGCTCTCGTCAACCAGCTCGTTGACCAAAAGGTCAATGCACGCCTCGCGGATGTCGAAGCGTCCCTCAAATCCATCCAGGGAACCGTTGGCACACTGTCCGAAAACTGCCCGGAAGATCGCGCCACACTCGTCGTCTTCAGTGGGGAAATGGACACACTCTTCGCAGCATTCACAATCGCCGTCGGTGCAGCATCGATGGGGATGGAAGTCTCGATGTTCTTTACCTTCTGGGGGCTCACCGCTCTGCGTAAGGACAAGACCTTCTCCGGAAAAGCTGTCGGAGAGAAGATGGTCGCGATGATGCTGCCGAATGGTCCGCACGCTGTACCGACCAGCCGGATGAACATGGCTGGCATGGGACCGCTCTTCTTCAAGTACCTGATGGCACAACGGAACATCGAGTCCCTTCCTAACATGATCGCGCTCGCACAAGAGCTGGGCATCAAAATGGTTGCCTGCGAAATGTCGATGGGAGTGATGGGCGTCACTCGCGCTGAACTCCTCGATGACATCGATTACGGTGGGGTTGCGACCTACCTCGGGGATGCTGCCAAGTCCAAAATCACGCTCTTCGTTTAGGAACTTTCCCACTCCATGGATGAATCATCAACAGCACAGGAACCCGACCTCCAAATCATCATTTCTAGCGGCACCGCTAATGTCCACCAAGTTGTCCTCGGCTTTTCCGCTGCACTCGCGGCTGCACAAATGGGCACGCAAGTGACGGTGGTCTTCTCGATGCTTGGAGCGCATTGGGCAAGCGATACCGTTGGACATGACAATCCAGTGCCTGGGTTTCCATCCATCGCCGAGCTCAAAGAGCTCCTGGCAGAGTCCGGCGTAACCCTTGAAGCGTGCAGCACGTGCATCGAAAACTACTGCCCCGTCCCACTCGGCACGGATGGCAAACGCATCCTGCCCGCACAAATCACTAGAGTTGGCCTCGGGCTCATCGCGAGCCGGATGGCATCTGTAAACACAGTGGTCTTTTAACCCCAATGTCTGAACTCCGGGACAACGCAACCCTTCAAGCCGAACTCGAAGCCCTCCGTGCTGAAAATGGTGAGCTGCAAAAACAAGTCGAGTCACTCGCAGATGCCAACGTCTATGCGGCGATGCTGGTTGCCGAGCTCGAAGAAGCCCGTGAACGCGAAGACAGCCTCGTCAAACGCGGTGAAGAACTTGACCTCCAGCGCCGCCTCGATAGCATCCTGCAAGAGGAACGTCGGGAAGATGTCCTCTGGCAGCGGGTTGCCGCGGAGCTTGAAGCAACCGATGGCCTGGCGCTTACAAGTGCCATCCAAATCCGAACGACCGCGAACAACACTTCTCCAGCTGAGAACCATGATAACTCGGCGGATTCAATTCTAAGTGAGACCAGCGGCTTTCAAATCATCTCCATCCCAGTGATCACCTCTGGACGGACGATTGGCGCGCTCCTCCTATCTATCAACGCAACGGAAACACAGTGGGCCGGGCGTTGGATGTCATTTCTGACATCCGTAGGCAGCCAGATCGGCATGGCCCTGCAACGCCTCCGGGCAGAGCATGACAATGAGCGGATGAATGCTGAGCTCATCACGGCACGGGATGAAGCCCTCGAGGCCAGTCGAACCAAAACCGCCTTCCTCGCGAATATGAGCCATGAGCTGCGAACGCCGATGAACGCCATCATCGGCTATAGCGAAATGCTGATCGAAGAGGCTGCTGACCTAAGGCCTGAAGACTTTGTGCCAGACCTCGAAAAAGTGCGTACTGCAGGTAAACATCTCCTCGCCCTCATTAACGACATCCTCGATCTTTCCAAAATTGAAGCCGGCAAAATGACGCTCTTCATGGAGTCGTTCTCAATCCGTAGCACCATCGATGATGTCATTGCGATGATTCAGCCACTCATCAGCCGTAACAACAACACGCTGGTGGTGACGTGCCCGGACGGTATCGGGATGATGATCGCCGATGTTGTAAAGGTCCGACAGACCCTCTTCAACCTGCTTAGCAATGCGTGTAAGTTTACGGATGGTGGTGAAATTCGTCTCGAGATATCGACGACCGTTCGTAGTGGCGTTGAGCAGATTGTGATGGCAGTATCGGATAGCGGAATCGGGATGACTCAAGATCAGCTAGGCCGCCTCTTCCAGGCCTTTGTGCAGGCTGATTCATCCACGACGCGTAAGTACGGCGGAACCGGTCTCGGACTGACCATTTCGCGTAAATTTTGCCAGATGATGGGCGGAGACATTCGGGTAGCCAGCCAGCTTGGAGAAGGCAGCACCTTTACCATCGAGCTGCCGCGTATTGTGCAATGCGATGCGGATGGCACCCCATCCATGATTTCTTTGTCTTCACCTGCCGAAGGCATCGCACATCAGGCAGGCATCCAGGCTGCTCGTGGGACGATTCTGGCCATCGATGACAATATCGAAGCCCTTGATCTTATCCAGCGCTCCCTTAGTCGGGATGGCTACCGCGTCGTGACGTGTAGCAGTGGGGAAGCAGGCATCGCACTGGCCCGGACCGTAAAGCCGGATGTCATCACCCTTGATGTGATGATGCCTCAGATGAATGGCTGGCAAGTTCTAGCGGCTCTGAAAGCCGACGCCGTCCTCGCAGAAATTCCTGTTGTCATGCTCTCTGTTGTGGAAAACAAGGAAATCGGGATGGCGCTTGGAGCGACAGATTGTCTCACCAAGCCTATCGATTGGAACCGCCTCGACACGCTCCTGGAACGCCTCACGGAATGCGAGACGCCTGCACCGATTCTGGTCGTCGAAGATGACACAGCAAGTAGCGAGCTTGTTCGCCGCCTGCTTGAGCGGGATGGCTGGACCGTCGATGTGGCCGCAAACGGCGAAGCTGCTCTCCAGCAAGTCCGTCAGCGTCGCCCGGCGCTGGTGGTTCTTGACTTGATGATGCCGGTGATGGACGGATTTACCTTCGCTGATCAGCTACGGGCTGAGCCAGGCTGTGACGATATCCCTGTTGTCGTGCTCACGAGTAAGTCGCTTACCCCGGATGATCACAAGCGCCTCAATGGCCATGTCGCTGACATCCTGACTAAGGGAGCCTATCAGCGCGGCGACTTGCTCCAGCTTGTGCGGAAACTAACTGCAGCATCGGATGAGAATCCTCCGCTTCAAACAGAGCTTCCGATTTAACCTGCCGCCGTGCGGTTACAGAACATCTATACAGCCAGAGGTACCCGCTTAGACGGAGCCTTTGCCCCTCGCCAGTAGCTGAAGCTCCGCGTTATCCGGTCGGTCCATGTGTGGGCAGCAGGTGTTATGCACTGGGAAGAGCTTGCCCGGGTTCAAGAGGCCATTCGGGTTGAAGACATCCCGGATGCGCTTTTGCAGGTCCAAGTCTTCCGGGGTGAAAACCATCCCCATAAACTCTTGCTTCTCAAGGCCAATCCCGTGTTCACCCGTCAGCGTACCGCCGGCATCCACACATGCACGCAAAATGTCACCACCTGCGGCAAGCACGCGCTTGACTTCATCCTTGTCACGCTCATCAAAGAGCACAACCGGGTGCAGGTTGCCATCGCCCGCGTGAAAAACATTCGCAATCCTAAGATTGTATTTTGCAGCGATCTCTTCAATCTTCACGAGGATCTCAGGGAGTTTTGTGCGGGGAACGACGCCGTCCTGCGTTGCATGGCTAGGCGCAAGCCGACCGAGAGCACCGACTGCTTTTTTACGCGCCGTCCATAGCTTCGCGCGCGTGGCAGCATCGGATGCAACTTCAACGCGTACAACACCGCCATCAATGCAGAGCTGCTCGACCTTTGCGGTCAAGCGGTCCAACCCGGCTTCCGGGCCATCCATTTCGATCAGCAGAACCGCACCAGCATCGGTGGGCAGACCCAAGTGGTAGCTCTCCTCAACAACGCGCAAAATCGTCTGATCGATCATTTCGAGTGCCGCTGGAATAATGCCGGCAGCAATAATGCTCGAGATAATCTTCGTCGCGACGGCAACACTGGGACAGACGGCGAGCAGTGTCCGGATCGCTTCTGGAGCACGCACAATCTTGACGATCACTTCGGTGACAATCGCGATGGTGCCTTCTGAGCCACAGATGATACCTAGAATGTCTAGTCCCGGCTGACTCGCATCGAGGGTCACAATGTCACCCGATGGCAGGACAATGGTCGCACCAAGGATGTGATTTGCGGTGACGCCGTACTTCAGCGTATGTGGGCCACCCGCGTTGTTCGCGAGGTTACCGCCAACGGTACTCGCTCCCTGCGACGATGGATCCGGTGCATACAGAAACCCATGAGGCGCGACGGCTTTGGTCAGCGTTGTGTTGACCACACCGGCTTCCGCATGCACGCGCCGGTTTGGAATATCCACCTTGAGAATACGGTTCATCCGTGAGAGACACAGCAAAACCATGTTCTCACGGGCCATCGCACCACCCGCAAGGCCAGTACCAGCCCCTCGTGGCACAATGGGCACTCCATGTGAACGACAGAGCTTAACGATTGCGGCTACCTGCTCAGTACTGCTAGGCAGGACGATTGCACCCGGAGGGGCTTTCTCAAGCGTGTACGCATCCGATGCATACGCGTGACGCTGCGCATCGCTTGTTCGCAAGCCATCATCCGTCACG
>CAIYBQ010000242.1 GCA_903924445.1 uncultured Armatimonadota bacterium
ACCACCCGGGCCCCCGATCACTACACATACATCGAGCGAGTGTTTAGCAACGACTGCGCCTTCTTACTCGAGGCGCCCCTTGAGTTTGGGTGCTACATCCTTGGAAACGTAACCTCTGACCGCGATCAGGCAAGCAAGACGGGGCACCGTCATATCTGAGATGTTAGCCATCCGATTCCACATGTCCAATCGCAAACGCTGCATGACTGCTACAAGTTGAAGCGATCCCGTTGTCATCACAAAAACAAAAACCCCGCCGACCATAAGGCCAACGGGGTTTTCGAATGCGTCTCGGAGACTACTTGATCTCGACGACTGCGCCTTCGGACTCGAGGAGACCCTTGAGCTTGTCTGCTTCATCCTTGGAAACGCCCTCTTTGATTGTCTTAGGTGCTGCGTCAACAACTTCCTTAGCTTCCTTGAGGCCGAGACCCGTAAGTTCGCGGACAACCTTGATAACCTGGATCTTCTTGTCACCTGCGGACTTGAGGACAACATCGAATGCAGTCTTCTCTTCCACAGCAGCGGCTCCACCAGCAGCAGGAGCAGCAGCAGCTACAGGAGCAGCAGCGCTAACTCCAAACTTCTCCTGGAGTGCCTTTACGAGCTCTGCGAGCTCGAGGACAGTCATATTCTCAATGGCGCCAATAAGTTCTTCAGCGGTCATGATTGATACCCTTTCAATGTGGTGTTCTCACCACGATGCAGTTACGCGGCAGCTTTCTTTTCTTCGATAGCCTTGAGCGTATAAACAAAATTCGAGATAACCCCTTGCAACGTGTACACGAGGCCGGAGATTGGTGAGTTGAACGCACCAAGCATCTGTGAAAGGAGAACATCACGCGGTGGAACCTTGGCAAGAGCATCAATCTGCTCAGCACCAAAGTAACGACCACCAACCACACCGCCCTTGATTTTCAACGGGGTGTTGCGGTTTGCAGCGATGTAATCCACGACAACCTTTGCAACTCCAATTGGATCGGAGGAAGCAATCGTTGCAGCCGTTGTGCCGTTCAACAAGGTATCGACACGTTCGTCGTCGATTCCCTGTTCCTTCAGCGCAATACGCATCAACGTGTTCTTCACTACCGAGAAGTCACCATCGCCGAGTTCACGTAGCTTAGTTCGAATCTCGCCCATCTGAGGCACGGTCAGACCACGGTACTCCGTGAGGATGACTGCTTCACTGTTGGACAGTGTCACACCCAGGTCACTGGTAATCGCCTTCTTGACCGAGGCCGGCTTTTTGGAGATCTGCCGACTGATCTTGGTTTTCTTTGCCATTCGAGCTTCCTTCTCGTTACCGAGACGCAGAAAACGAAAAGCCCTCCGACCCAGACAGGTCCGAGGGCGAACACACATTACAGCGTACCCGCTTTACCCTCGGCAGGCGTACATGATGTACATTACAGGGCGAACCCTACCGGCTGTCTTAGGGGAAAGACAAACGTTTCCAAGAGTGGATACTATCGCGGTATCTAACGAGCGTCAAGGATTGTCTTTAGAATCAGGTAGGAATCCATACAGATGACCATAAGCACGAACGTCCACTTCAGCTTAGCAGGACTGATCTTCTTGCCGATGGTGATTCCTAGTTGAGCAAAAATGGATGCTCCGATTAACATCAACATCGCGATGTCAAGGCGAACATTTCCCGCTAAAGCATAGTTGACTGTGCCGGAAACCGATGTCACCAGCAAGACACCCGTTGATGCCATCGCAGCGGAATTCACACGCATCCCGACCCCTCGCGTCAGTAGTGGAGTCCATAACAACCCTCCACCGATACCAAGAATTCCCCCAAGTGCGCCGATCACAATCGCCGCGGGCACTAAGACAAGGTATGGCACTACCCGTTCAACTTTACTTAGCGCAAGGGTTGGCCCCAGGCTGGATGTAGAAAGAACACCTCTCACAGCTCCAGGATCCGCTGGCGCGGTAGCCATTAGAAGTGCACCGGTGGCAAGTACTAGGATAAATGCAATGTTAACAAATGATGCAGCAAGACCAAGTGTATTCAGATGCTGTAGAAGTCCTACCCCAAGCTGCACGCCGATCCATGTTGGAACTGCGATGACAACCGCTAATTTCAGCTCACCCAGACCACTTCGCTGTGCTTTGATCATCGATGCGACCGCCACGCCTATCATCTGACAGAGCCCAGTACCGACAGCTACCATCGGTGGCATCCCAAGCATGTTTACTAAAATCGGCGTGATGAGAATGCCCCCACCAACACTGAACATCCCTGCCGTAACCCCAACGGCACAGCCGAGCAGCAATATGATGAGTGTTTCAACAATCGTCAGCGTCGTAGCCTTCCCACAAAAGCGTTGATCCTCTCGAGGAGAAACACCGAGAGAGCCCCCCACAAGGCCGGCAACAGCACGGACATCACAACAGTGACGATGGATACTCGCATTGTGCAAACGATATCAGAGTTGAGAGGTGTTGCAATGAAGGGATGATACAAAGCCGCAGCCTAATAAAGGTCAACCTTCTACGCTGGTTTATGCGCGCCAAGAACATTCACGGACTTTGGAAACGACTGCTCGTGAAGACCATGGCTTCCTTAGAGCGGGCGTACTTACCTGATAATGAACCTCTACGGTCGCAAAACCGTCCAATTTCCTACCCGCAATCTGACATGTATGGAGTACCCGTTATGAACAACAAGTTGATTTGCCTTGGAGCGTTGTCGCTCTTTATGATCTCTGGCAGTTTTGCTCAGGCTGAAACCAAGCCAAAGGGACAACGTCAGGGAAATGGTAGGGCGAAGGCTAGAACCATCGATGCGAGCGACATTGAAACAGCATTGAAGGGAATGACCCTTAGCGCTGAACAAAATGCAAAAGTAGCTGATTTGGTCAAAAATTTCCTTAGTGGCGTCAATGGAACACTGACTCCTGAACAACAGGATCAGTTGAAGACAGCGCTCGAGAAGGCCATCGCTCCCAAGAGCCCTGCAGACAATCTGATCAGCTCTTTATCGGCCGCTGTTACTCTGACACCCGAGCAGGAACTCAAGATTAAGCCAATGGTTGAGGAAACGCTCAAGGCGATGCGTGACAAGACCAAGGGGTTAGAGGCAAATGAGCGTAAGCAGGTAACGGAGCAATCGATGTCCGACCTCAAGACAGCACTCCGCGGTGTTCTGACAACAGACCAGCAGGCGAAGCTGGATAGCTGGAAGCCATCGATGCGCGGGCGTGCTCAGGGCCAACCAGGCCCTGGCGCGGCAGGCAAAAAGCCCGGCAAGCCGTAGTTCCTAGATCACTCGTGCCTCATCAGGTGTGGACTCATTCCGCCCTGATGGGGCATTCTCTATTTCAGCTCGGCTAATGTAGCGATGATGCGCCCCGGGACATGCAGTCCCGATGCAGCATTGGCTTGTTCTAGAGATGTGACACCTGTAAGCACGCAAGCAGAATGCATCCCCACTCTGTTGGCGCAGGCGATATCCGTATCAAGCCTGTCTCCCACCATTAATGCATCCTCAGGGTTCGTTCCCGTCTGCTCAAGGAGAAACTGCAGACCAAGTGGCTCTGGTTTGCCAATCGTGATTGGTTCGCATTCCGCGGCTGCCGCGATTGCAGCGACAATACTGCCACCACCAGGAATCACTCCCGTTTCCGTTGGGTACTGCGTATCCCGATTTGTCGCGATGAACTTACCCGTACGCAGAATCACTTGTTGTGCCCGCAGCAATGTTTCGTACGTAAAGCCTTTGTCAAGACCCGCGACGACCGCATCACACGTGGCATCCATCTCTGGCGCATGATCGCGGTTGACTACCGTTACCCCTGCCGCCTCAAGCTCATCAACTAAACCACCACCACCGACGACAAAGACCGTCTTGATGTTTGTATTTGCTGCAATCCAAGCAGCTGTAGCGCTGGCGCTGGTAACGATTTCATCCGGAGTTACAGCGATGCCAAATCCAGCGAGCTTGTTCGCGTAGAACTGCCGGGTTTGTGTCGAATTGTTTGTAAGGTAACGCACAGTGGTTCCGGACTGCTTCAAACGCGCGACTGCTGATGCGGCATCTGGGAGTGGTGTGTTTCCGAGAAACAAAACCCCATCCATATCAAATACAACTAAACGGTACATGCCTAAAAGTATCATAGGCGTTGGCTTAGTAGCCCCTGATGCCTTTCAAGTTGTATTGATGGTCTATCAATACACTCGTTCTACGATGCCATTCACGCTAATTGTTTCGTCTGCAGAATACATGAATGGATAGTTTTATTAGTTGGATGTAGTTAACTATGGCGGTGCTACCCGACGTCCAAGCGGTCAAGTTCACACACATCGAGGTTGCATGTACCGTATAATGGCGTGTGCAACGGGTAGTGATTCAGTGATAAGCAAATTGCGGGATGCCGTGATTGCTCGTCCTGGGCTAGTGCAGCTGATTAAGTTTAGTATTGTTGGGGCTTCATCGTTTGTAATCGATGCAGGTTCGTTCAACATCTTATTTTATAAGCTACACCTTCCACTTCTCATTGCCAAAACGATTACGTTCATGTTTGGTGTGACCAATGGGTTTATTTGGAACCGACATTGGACTTTTCGTGGACGCGTTGGAACTGCGGCAAAGCAGTATCCGAAATTCGTCTTGACCAACATGGTTGGATTGGGTTTGAACCTTACCATCATGACTGGCACATTGGTTTTGGCAGCACGTGCCGGGTTTGCGCACGGCGACTTTAATCCGTCGCAGGTTCCCGGTATGTTGATGACTGCAGAGGGCCGAAAAGCCTTCGACCCATTGGTTGTTTTTGCAGCTTTGGTAGTAGCAACATTTTTTGTGACGGCTTGGAATTTCACGGCGGCGCGCCTGATTACATTCCGAGACCAGTCGTAACCGATTCGCATTTAGTGCAGAGGAGCCATTTTGGTATCCAAAGAAATCATCGTAAATGGTGATCCGCGGGAAACCCGGATTGCTGTCCGTGAAGACGGAAAACTCGTAGAACTACACATCGAACGCGGCGAGCGTGTCGTTGGAAGTATCTTTAAAGGCCGTGTCGATAATGTAGTCGCAGGTCAGGATGCTGCATTTGTCGACATCGGGCTGGAACGTAACGCTTATCTTGCAGCGGGTGACATTGTCTCCCCTGGCGACCTCGATGAAGATGATTCGTTCGATCGACGTGGTAGACGCCCACGCCCAACCGTTCCCATCAAGAACCTGGTTCGACGTAACCAGGAAGTCTTGGTTCAGGTCATCAAGGGCCCACGTGGCACAAAGGGATCCCGTGTTTCCACACGTATCTCGCTCCCTGGACGCTACTTGGTCTTCATGCCGGATGAAAACTCGACGGGTGTATCGCGCAAAATTGATGACCCGAAAGAGCGTGATCGTCTAAAGCGCATTGTCGAAGGTATTCGTCATCCAGGCTATGGACTGATTGTCCGTACGGAAGCCGAAGGCAAGACCGAGCGCGAGCTGCGTCAGGACCTTGAGTATCTTGAGCAAACATGGGCAACCGTAAAGCAATCGGCAGACTCTGTCCGGGCGCCAGCACTTGTCTATCAGGACCTTACACTGCTCTTCCGCATTTTGCGGGATGCGTTTGGCTCAGATGTTGACCGCCTGATTCTGGATAACCCTGAAGACTACAAGAAAGCACATGAGCTGCTTGACTTCTTCGGACCATCCCTGAAGGACCGTGTTGTCCTCTTTGATTCACATATTCCAATTTTCGACCATTTCCACATCGAACAGGAAATGCATCAACAGCTCCGCCGTAGGGTGCCGTTGAAGTCCGGTGGCTATCTGATCATCGACCAAACCGAAGCGCTGGTCGCAATCGATGTCAACTCAGGCAAGTTTGGTGGAAAAACCGAAGGTCTATCCGACACAATCGTTCAAACCAACCTTGAAGCCGTCAATGAGATTGCCCGACAGCTGCGCTTGCGCGACATGGGTGGCATTCTTGTCCTTGACCTTATTGACATGAACAACGCAACAGACCGCCGTAAGGTGGAAGTTGCGCTTGAGGCAGCCTTCAAAACCGATAAGAACCGCTGCAAAGTCAGTCATATCTCGCCACTTGGCCTGATCGAAATGACCCGAAAGCGCACTGGCGAGACAGTCAATGAGCAAATGGATGTCCCTTGTCCATACTGCTCGGGCACAGGCCGTGTTCAGTCCCCAGAATCAGTAGCATTCACCATCCAACGTGAGATTCGTCGTCAAGCTAAGACAAACACCGCTGAGGCATTCCATGTGACATGTCACCCGCTGGTGGCTGCTGCGCTTGTCGGTGATGGCGGTGATGACATCGAACAGCTCGAGCACTTCATCGAGCGCGCTGTCTATATTCGCTCCACCACTGACATCCACATGGAAAAGTACGACATCCAGCCTGGTTCCATGGATGACTTCGACCGTAGACTGGCGACATTCCGCCCTGGACAATCTGTGGATGCACGTATCGTGAGTGTTGGTGACACACCGACATCCACTGCTGCGGGCATCACGGAAACAGGTCTTGTTATCCACTTCCAACAGGGAAGCCGACAGCTGGGCCAATCGGTCCGCCTGAAGGTAACCGGCACCGGACGCTCATCGGCGACGGGAGAAATCCTCAACCGTGATCGTGTCAACGATAATCAACCGCGTCCCCATGTCGCACCAACATCCGAAGGCGCGATGACATCACGGCCATCCGATGGCCAAAATCGTCGGCGACGGCGCCGCGGTCCACGGGAAACCAGCTAGATTTCCTAGGATTGACAATCGAAATGACTAAACCCGGGCTCAAGACCCGGGTTTTTTCTTGTTTGGATAGCAGCGGTGAAGCCAGCATCCGAAGGCGCGATGACATCACGGCCATCTGATG
>CAIYBQ010000243.1 GCA_903924445.1 uncultured Armatimonadota bacterium
AACCTTTCTTGGCGATTTGGCTAAGGTGGAAGCAAATGTCGTTATCCAGTGGACAGCGGCACTTGCGTTTATCCAGCTGCGCGACCTTATCACGGCTAATCAGTTTTTGGCGAAAGCACAAGCATCCACGCATGGCGATCCAGTAACGATGCTCCTTCGGCATGCTGCCCAGTCACTCGCCGGCTCAGATGCTGCTGCAAATGCAACGTGGCTTGAGATTACGCGCAAGTACGGTACCGACACGGGAGTTCTGGACCTCGCACTTCCGCTACGTCGCATCAAAGACTTTATGGAAAGCAACGCTTCCTGTTGCATCCTATTGTTGTTGCACGCCGATTTGTACCAATTTGCGGGCGAACCGAAAGCATCCCAGGAACTTTACAGACGCATCATCAAGCAGCAGCCCGAATGGCCACGCCCTCATATCAACTATGGCTTGGCCTTGATTTCATCTGGGAAGGTCGATGAAGCCATTCGCATTTTGGAACGTGCTGTGTCATTGGATCCTAATGATGCCAAGGCAGCGCTGCTCCTTGGAGATGCCCGTATGCGTGATGGAGCGCGTGCTGATACGACCGAGCCTGTCGGGACGAAAGCATCACCGGATATGAGTGTGACGCAAGGCATTGTTGAGCTCAAGCGGGGAAACTTGGACCGGGCTCGCAGCGACTTTAAGGCCGCACGTGGCTTGGCTCCGCTCAATCCAGCGCCTGCGATTGGATTAGCCGATGTCGAGCGTATCGACAAGAATTACGTGAAGGCGGCTGCGCATTACATGGATGCGCTTCAGCTTGCAATCCGGGGAGGCTATGCATCATCGGAGCCAGCGATACGCTTAAGTCTAGCGGATGTTTACATAACGGCTGGTCGTTTTCACGAGGCGATGGAAGTTCTCGAGACAGGACTAAAGCGATTTCCGCTCCTCATGGATAAGTGGAATGTGCGTAGGGCAGATGCCGCCGATGGCCTCCGAAATCCGGCGCTCGCGGAACAGGTGTTGCGAACCGCACTTGAGAGTGTTGAGGCATCTGAGGTCGAATGTGCGTTTTCTATTCAAAAACGGGGTCTCATCGAAAAGTGCATCCTGACGTATCAGGTAGAGCTCAGCAAAAAGCCTGGCGCAGCCAGACGAGCACAGATTCAAACCGCGCTTGGGCACATTTTTTCGACGCAGGGGGACCACGCTGCGGCGTACGCGATTCGTCTTGATGTTGCAAAATCCCGAGGCCGCGGTATCGACTGGTACCGTGCCGGAACATCGGCTCTCGCAGCACAAAAACTTATCGAGTCCAAGGATGCCTTCCGGCGGGCTCTTGCATCGACAAATCTTCCATCGGATGTCCGAAAAGCCCTTTCTCCGGAGCTGGCCGTTCCGAAGTAAGTCTGTTTATAGTTCGTTCCCATGAATGCGCCGGGGTCAGTCGCGGTGGTGCTGACTGAATTCGACGATGACTCCATCGGGGTCGAGGGTGTAGCACAGCCGCTTTTGGATGTTATCTACGATACGGAACGGCACTGTCACAGGGTCGCTGAATACGGGAGTTCCGTTCACCTTTAGTTGTTCAATGAGTTCGTCAAGGTCCTGAACATCCAATGCAAAGTGCCTTATCCCACAGGTGTTCGGCTGCGAATTTGCTGCAAGGTCATCGCTAGTTGGGGAATGGTATTGCAGGAGTTCGATTCTACATCCGCCACCCACTGGTTGGACGAAGACACACGATGCCTTTGCTCCTGAGAGACCGGTTACGGTATCGATCCATCCGCCTTCGAGCTCGCACCTGAACGTCTCGCGCATTCCGAGGATGCCCACGTAGAAGCGCAAGCTGGCATCTATACATTTGACAACGATGTTGATGTGATTAATGGTCATTGGTCTTAGGCCTAATGTGCAGGCTGCTGATCAGTCACAGCTGCGAGATGCGTTGCCATCGTAGCAATCTGGTCCAGGCTGGACATCACGCCGGGGACATCACTCGCAGGACGCGTATCGAGCCAGACATCCCCGACGAGCATCACCAAGGTGTTCTTGGGCAGGCGGGACATCAGCGTACTTACATCGGAGCCCAGCTGCTCTCCACCGTGTCCACTTGCCACGACCAGAATCGGTGGATATGCGGAAACGGGAATCTCTGGTATTTGGGTAGCTGTACCTGATGGAACGATTAAGGCTTCGGGGATAAACGATGCGATGCGGGAGATATCCTCTTCAAAACCTGTCAGGATGACAAGTGTCTCGCCAGTGGTTGAACCGAGCGAACGGAGGCCATCAAGGATTGCTGCCCTGTCTGCTTCCGGAATGACTAGCGCGCTCTCACCCAAACCTGTTAGAAGAATCGGTATGTGTGCTGTCAGGGCACTGGCGCGAAGATCAGAGAGAAGAGACGGGGCATCCACCCCAGATGAAAACGGCGCAAGCACAATACAATCTGGTCGGAGTCCCCGCGAGCGTCTTAGGGCTTCTCCCGTAGATGTTGCGGCTGAAACGGCATTACGGTGACCGCGCAGCGCACTCGCCGTAGATTGCCGCCGGATCGGATCTCCATCCACAACGAGGTACAGGCGTAGTGTTTCCTCATCTGTCGGGATGCCGTTCGTCGGTGTCGCAGCGGCACGGCGCAGGCTTATCGTGAATGTTGTTCCAAGGC
>CAIYBQ010000244.1 GCA_903924445.1 uncultured Armatimonadota bacterium
CCAAGTCCAAGCTATTTTCCACTGAGTTCCAACCGATATTGGTAGGCTTTAGGATGCGCATCATGCTTGGAGAGGCAGCGATGTACCCAAGTCCACTTGGACACGTCAGCCACTTATGACTCCCTCCGATGATGAAGTCGACATCTGATGCCCGAAAGTCGACGGGTATTGATCCAAGGCCTTGAATCGTGTCGCAAATCACCAAAATCCCACGCTGTTTTGCCACTCTTACGATTTGATAGATATCGATCTTGCAGCCGGTGCACCAATGGACCCATGAAACAATGACGACCTTTGTATTTGCCGTAAACGCATCGATGTAGTCAGCTGCCGTAAACGTTGCACCAACCGGATGAATCCGTTTGAGGTGAATTTCATCGCGTTCTAGTGGAATCCATGGATATACGATTCCAGGAAACTCATCATGCGCTACGACAACCTCGGAACCTGGTGGGAGGCTCAGACCGTTCGCAAGAATACTCATCGCATGACTCGTATTACGAGTCAGTCCGATGTGATCACCAGGGATGCCGATAAGACTTGCCAACATTTCTCGAACTGTTGGTACCGCTTCAAACATCTTGATGTATTGCTGTAATGGGCCATCGTGATGCTGTGACAAAAGCGAGCTTTGTAGCGCAGCCGCAACGGTTTGACTCATCGGAGACACACCGGCGTGGTTGAGGTGAAGCCTGTTAGAGACTTGAATCTGTGAGCGCCACTCGGCAAAATTGTTAGTCATTGTCGTCGGTCAAATCCAATGTCATCTTCCGATGTGGGATGTTACAGTCATCGAATTCCGGACCATACGCAACAAACCCCAGGCGTTCGTAGAATGGAATGGCGTGCGTCTGTGACTCCAGATAGACCTTCCGGTAACCTAAATGGTGGATGTGCTCGATAGCGGCCCGCATCACTGATGCGCCGACTCCCGCCTTGCGGGCATCCCGCGACACTGCCACGCGCCCGATTTTCGCGACATTTGGATCTGCAGTCAAAATCCGCGCACACCCGATGACTGTTCCATCAACGACTGCACAGACGTGGAGTGCGGTCGGGTCATTTGCATCGGGCTCATCTTCGATCGGACAGAGCTGCTCCGCTACGAAGACTGCTCGCCTCAAAGTAATGAGAGAACTTAGGAGCGAATCAGTTTCCCATTCATCAAGCCAATGTTGGATGAGAATATTCATGGCCGGCTGTGCGCTCCGCGTAGCACCAGATTTTCAAGTGTTCTCGAGACAAGTTTGGTACCGATAAAGTCACGTGATGTCAACGGATTCACTAGAATTGTCTTTACGCCCGCACGACTTCCAGCCTTGATGTCGGTAAAAAGCTGATCTCCAACCATTGCTGCTCGTTGGGGAGGAACGCCCATCTGGCTTAGACCAGCAAGCAGCCCACGCGTTCCAGGCTTACCTGCATTGCCATCGTAGAAGTGGACACCAAGCGTATCCGCAAGCGTTCGCAAGCGGTTGAAATTATAGGTATTCGATGTGATGCAAAGCTGAATTCCATCGCGACGAAGAGCGGCGACATGTCGAGCGATGTCATCGGGGATGTCCATTGCGTGCCAGGCAACCAATGTGTTGTCGAGATCAACCAATAGTCCCTGCAGGTCATGCGTTTGTAGAAACGTTTGGTCAATCTCCGTAAATCTGCGTACCTTGAAATCTGGATAAACAATCATGGCTTCGGGCGATACTTTCGAATGGCAGTCAGGTGATCGGCATATGTCGATGTAAAGACATGGTTACGTCGGTCACTCCCAAGAACATAGAAATAGTATGGGGTTGTTGCAGGGTTTGCCGCGGCGATGATCGCTTTTCGACCCGGATTTGAGATCGGTCCTGGAGGCAGCCCCCTCTTTCGATAGGTGTTGTAGGGACTATCAACTTTCAAATGTCGAAACATCACCCGGTTGACATGCTTACCCAATGCGTACTGAACAGTCGCATCGATTTCAAGTCGCATTTTCTTCTTAAGCCGATTTTCAATAACGGATGCCACCAGAGGTCGATCGCGATCTGTAACGGCCTCGCGCTCAATCATCGAGGCAATGGTAAGCAGGCGATGCCGTTTTACTGAATCTGCTGGTATGTTTAGCTCCGCAAGTAATTTGCTCTGGCGTGACTGCATCAGCTCAATGATGGCATTCGCATCGAAGCCTAGCGGGATGCTATAGGTATCCGGATAGATGTATCCCTCGAGGGTGGCGCCATCCGGGAGACCTCCTACGAAGTCCGATGCCTGCTGTTCCGCTGGTTCCAGAAAGTCTTCCTCAGCATTGATTACTCCGAGTCTGACCAGACGTTTGGCAATCAGTGCAAGGGTAAAGCCTTCGGGGATTGTTATACGGATGCGCTCGAAATCTCCCCGTACAAGCCTTTCGTGGATTCTGAGTGGCCGCTCGGATGTGCGGAAGCGATAGGTTCCTGGCTGATAGCTTCCTCGACGCGCCACCAGTTTTTCAAAGAGGAATGCGCTACGAATCAGGCCCTTAGAGTCTAAGGTTTCCCCAACTTTGTGACGAGAATCTCCAGCTTTGACTTGAATCTGAACCCAAACCGCATTGGATGTAGTCATCGGGGTCATTGCGGCCCAGCTGACACCAATCGCAACAATAATCACCGCAGCGAGCAGACTTGCCAGAACACGTTTTACTCCGCGGATTTTCGACTTTCGGTAGCTTTGCGCCATGCTTCAATAATATGGCATGCAGCCATTGCATCGCGTAGTTTCGTCACAC
>CAIYBQ010000245.1 GCA_903924445.1 uncultured Armatimonadota bacterium
AAAGCCAACGGATGTCGAACAGGTTCACGCAGTTGTCCCGATTCCCGGGGCATCCAAGGCGCTCTACATGGGCGGGACTAACCTCTCGGATGACCTCCTCCTCTACACTACCCGCAAGGTAACCGGACTCCTTCCGAATAACACGTACACCGGAAGTTTTACGGTCACATTTGCATCCGATGCACCCGCAGGCTGCGCCGGCGTCGGGGGCTCTCCCGGTGAAAGCGTTTGGCTTATCGGCGCTGCTTCCGGCACCAAACCAGAAAACAGACAAACCCGCGAAGAATTCCACTTAAACATTTCACGAGGCAATCAAAGCACCGCCGGTGACTCATCCGATGTCATTGGCACAATCGGGGTAAGTGGCATCCCCTGCTCTGGAAATAACCGTCAAGCTGCGATCAAGACGCTAGGACCAAGCAAATGGATTCCGTTCACAACAGATGACACCGGTTCCGCATGGATTCTTGTTGGCCTTGACTCTGGCTTCGAAAGCTACTCACGCATCTGGCTGCAAAGTGTTAAGTTTACATTTCAGCTGTGGGTGCTTTAATGTCGGTATGGTCATCCCTTTTGCACTCTGCATAGCCATCGCCGCATCCAGTATCGCCGCGACACCACGCGATACATCCAAAGTTGTCCTAATCTCATGGGATGGCGCCCCGAACTGGGTCATCCGTGACATGGTCCGGGATGGAAAGCTACCAGGCCTCGCCCGCATCATGGCGGATGGCTTCCGCGCGGATGGAATGCAACCGGCCTACCCAAGCAAAACCGCCGTCGGACACGCATCCATTTTCACCGGTACCTGGCCTGACATCCATGGCGTCAGCAACAACGCTGTCCCGCTCCTGCCCCGGAGTGAAAATGGCCCGGATAAGACCATCCGGGGATTCGACAGCGCCGCGCTGCAAGTCGAACCGTTGATTGTCACCGCCGCCCGCCAAGGCAAGCGCGTCATCAGCCTCTCGAGCACACAGTCCTATCCAGCAGACAAATGGGTGAAGCAGCTGGCACCTCTCGGGATGGAGAAGAAGCTCAGCATTTACTCCGGATTCGAGAGTCAGATTTCGAAAAACACAGTCCTGGATGCCAGCCGGTTCAAGCCGGTCAGCCTCTGGAAAGATGCACGGCATGCGGGTTCAAACCAGCCCCTTGGGTCAGCGATAGAGCTGGGTGAGACACGGGTCGAGCTTCTCCTCGTGGATGACCCATCGGACAGCACAAAGGGCTTTGACACGGTTTTGGTACGCACGGGCGCATCGGGTACCGCGCAGGCAGTCAAGCCAAAGGCGGCATCGAATGAGCTTACCGCATGGTCCAAACCCATCGCCGTCCGCAAGGGTGACATGGTCGGGAACACCTTTGTGCGGGCATTTACACTGTCACCGGATGCATCCGATGTCGCGATTTTGCTCCGCTCAGCCAATGCGATTAAGGGTCACTCCAGCGCCGCGGAAGAGAAGGACTATCTGGCGACATATACGGGCTTCCACGCGGATGCTTGGTTTGAGTATCAGGATGGACTTCTGGGGACGCCGATTTACGATGGTGGCACAGGCGATGCCGAAGCGCGCGCAGTCGAGCTGGTACGCTTTGACCTCTCGCAGCTGACACGTGGCCTTCTCCACATGGCGTCCAAGTACAAGCCAGACCTCATCACACACTACACGCCACAAATCGACTCCGCCGGGCATACATTAATGGCATTTTTGGATCCATCCCTTCCCGGGCATGACCCAAAGCTTGCCGCGAAAATACGTCCTTACTACGAGGATGTCATTAAGCTCCACGACCAGTGGGTTGGCACGGCATACGATGCGCTCTCAAAGGACTACGCGTTCATTATCGTGAGTGACCACGGAATGGAAGGGACGAACCGCAAGGTTTACATCAACAAGATTCTGGTGGATGCGGGTCTCGCGGCAGTGGATGCATCCGGGAAGCTCGACACACAGCGCTCCAAAATTTTCGCGCCAAGCTGGGGTGAGTTTGGCCTCGTGGTGAATGACACGACGTGGAAGGGCGGGATTGTGCTGCCAAGTGAGCGCGCCGCGGTAATCGAGGCGGCCACCAATGCGCTTCTGGCTGCACGTGACCCACAGACAGGGACACAGATCATCCGAGCTGTGTTTGATTCGACTGAAATTAGGCACTTGGGCATCGGTGGTGTGAATGGCCAGGATGTCTTTCTGGACTTTGCGAAGGGTTACGCACCGAGCAGCGCGATGTCGAAGACGGTTGCATCCGTGACCAATGGTCTTGGTGGAAATGGTGTCCATGGCTTCCTCCCGCTCCGCGACAAAATGCAGGCGATCTGCTACGTTGGCGGCAAAGGTGTGCAGGCACGGAGTGAGCTGCGCGGTGTCCGGCAGATTGACATCCACCCGACGGTCTGCGAGCTTATCGGAATCACTACAGCCCCCAAATCATCCGGGCGCTCCCTGCTGCACTAAGCCCGATATCGGTGTCACCCGGCAGCGCATTTTTTGCCAGCGGTGTGTCAAAAAGAGTGAAGAGAGCACTGACACACTTGACGCACCAATGGTTATTTTCGCATCGTTAGATTGTTGTATCACGCAACTATTTCGTAATTCCGCGATGTTTGAATGGGTATAGAAGCGGTCTATACTGAATGCATACCCGTCTGGTGATGACTCAATGGCGAGCTCACCAGACGGGTTTTATCATCCCGATTTTCGGCATGTTTTTAGACAATAAATTGCATTGCAATGTGCACATTTTGCGTCACACTTTCCGTCCCAATCCTGATAAGAGGGTATGGAAAACACAGAGAAAACCCCCTCAACACCGGATGCCTTCCTTGCAGCGGCGCTGGATGCGGCTGGCA
>CAIYBQ010000246.1 GCA_903924445.1 uncultured Armatimonadota bacterium
CATCGGATAGAAAACCATGGCCACCTTGCGGAGGCAGATTCGGGACACGTACGGCCGTAGAAGATCAGGCTGTGCTCGATATGTCCGTCTTCGGTTGTATCTACTTCTTGATAAGCAAGGTCGCATTCGAAGATTCGCTGGGTCTTGGTGGTACGTGCAATTATCGCGAGCACTACATCGTGTTCGGGCCTAAGCCACGCGTCTGTGTACGTCAGCACGAGGTTGTAGTAGCCCAGCTGGAGATCACCACATCGGAGCACCAACCTCAAGCTGCGACGCGTTTGGTCGTGGGCGACATGCACGATCAGGGCATTCTCCATCCCTGATGGCTCTGCGAGCTCGAGCACCTTCTCGGGCAGAATTCCGCGCAGACCCGTTAGGTGGCGCCGGTACTCTTCATTCACCTTACGAAATGGCTCGATTTCATCGAACGTGTCGCAGGCCTCTGGCGTGAAGTATTTCATCCGATGACCACCGTTATATTCCGCTTTACGATGAGCGCTTCGTGCCCTCCGAGAGCATCGGTGTGGAATGTGGGCGTCTCCGCACCCAACAGTACACTAATCTCAGGGAGGCTCATTGGAAACTCACAGGCAATCATTTTGGAAAACACGCATACATCTGGTTATCACGCTCGACGGTCCGTGTGTAGCTAAGAAGATATCCCACGCGAACACACAGATTAGGACCTACCCGGAACGCTAAGCTCATTCCCACGAAAACCGGAAGTCACACTAGCGGTTGAACAGGAACTCTTTCTGGTTTAGGAGCGCCCACTGGACATCCTCCCACGCCAGTCGCCTATCCTTGGAAAGGTCGATATCGAGTAGCGCGATCATCTTCTCGCGCTCCGTTGGATACCGTCCCAGCGTCGCGAGATAGACATCTTCCAGAATCTGCGCATCGGTTTTGCCCGCGGCGATCAGCTTTCCAATGCGGTTGTCTTTACTGGCGATCCGGTCCTGGATGCCTTTGCCATTCATAATATGAAGCAGCTGTCCGATCGTCGGGGCATCGCTACGCTCGCATTGACAAACGACATTGCGTGCTGGTCGACCGAAGAGGTCGAGGAAGTAGGTATTCCCACCCACGGATGTGTCCGGAAGCTGTACGGCACGGAGGTCAGCTGGCATCCCGGCGATCGGCTCCCCAAGTCCGAGGGCAACAGAAATCGCATCCATGAGCGGCTCCGCCTGCATCCGCTTGAAAGCATAGTGTGAGTAGTACTTGCTGTCACCTGCGTTTTGCTTTGTCGGGATGGCGGTGCGTTGGTATGCATCGGTGAGCACAATGTCCCGAATCAGCTGGCGTACATCGTAGCCACCGCGGACAAAGTCGAGCGCGAGGCGGTCGAGCAGCTCGGGGTTGCTTGGCGGGTTTGTGACCCGGATGTCATCGACGGGTTCGATCAGCCCGATGCCCATGAGCTGTTTCCAGACACGGTTAACAATGTTTTTCGCAAAGAACGGATTGCTTGGTGCGGTCACCCAGTCAGCGAGAGCATCCCGGCGGTCGCCCTTGAAGTCTGCTGGCAGGGGTGCGCCATCGAGAGGCGTCGGTTGC
>CAIYBQ010000247.1 GCA_903924445.1 uncultured Armatimonadota bacterium
ACCATTCAACCCATTGCGGCAGAGCTAAACGCCATTCGGGTCGCATTGCCGCAGGTGGCTCGCAGTAAGTCCGATGCTGACCAGGCGTGGCAGCAGCTCTGGAAGCAGATGATGCAGGTTCAGAGCGTGGTTGAGGCCGCAGGGTTAGACGCTGAACCAGTGGATCAACAAGAGCGCGAGACGGCAGCGAAGTCGGTAGAACGCGCGTATACATCGATGCTTGCGACCCTAAATGACCAGGTCACACGCGAACGGCGTACCGTCGATGCGCTTATGCAAAGCGTGGCCAGCCTGTCCAAAGTCGCCGAGCTTGAGGAACGCCTTGTCGAGGGAAATGACTGCCCACTCTGCCGACAGGTTGTTATAACTGTGCCGGCAAAAGGGACATCTGCTACCGAACTTGAGGAAACAAAAGCCTCCCTGGAGACAGCGCAGACCGAGTTGAAACGACTCGAAAACCGCATCCTGAAGGCTGGGGACCTGATGGCAAAATTGTCCCGTGAAACGGGGATGATTGCTTCGTGGCTTGCTGCTACATCACGCGTGCAGCTGGATTCCTCACACCTCGATTTATTATTGCGGGCCGTTAAACTGGCTCCTGCTGTTCTCGAAATAGATGGCATCGATACCCACCTAAGCGCACTGACAAATGTCCTCTCATACAGCGCGGCGGAAGCGTTGCTGCGTCGTGTGCAGGCGGATGGCCGTGATGCAAACGATGTTGCTGCAGGCGAGCAAGCACTCCCGAATTGGACATCCATGGAAAAGGCTGTTGAGGTTTACAGCCGCCACATCGATGCCCTGACCAAGGCGGAATCTGCCGTAAGCGCTGCTTGGGACCAGGTGGTTCAGCAGACGGCAGGGGCAAAAGCTGCAAACGAGTTGTTTGATGCACAGCTTGTGGCCAATAAAGTGAGTGACACTGCGGAGCTGGATGCTGTTTTCCTAACCGATACTGAGTGTAAGACGATCGAAGCGCAGCGCGAAACGCTGATTGGTAGTGAGCGTGAGCTCGCAGGCAAGCTTTCGGAAGTGCGCAAGAAAATCGCAGAACTCGAAGCTGTGGTGCCGCCGCTTCCTGCGACGCGCGAATTGGTGGATGCCCTTGTGGCCGATGCGAAGGCTAAACGACAGGCTTCAAACGATGCGATTGCTGAGCAGTCATCGGTTGCAGAGACCGTAAACAAGGATGACAACGTCCGGTTACAGCTGGCGGAACTCGAGCGACAGCTTGGTGAAAAGACAACAAGTGAAAGTCGCTGGAAGCTGTTGGATGAAAAGTTTGGCGGCGACAAGTTGACCCGTCTGGTGCAGCGCATTGGCATGGATGCTCTGGTTGGCTATGCAAATCAGCGTCTGCAGTCGTTCAGCAATCGCTACCAGCTGCGCGGTGTGGACACGGATGGCCTTGGAATTCTCGTCGTTGATCGCCGCAACCTCGATGCCACCCGTGCAACATCGAGTCTGTCAGGCGGCGAGAAGTTCCTGACATCCCTCAGCCTTGCTTTGGGGCTCTCGGACATCGCCAGTCGCTCGGCACGTATCGACAGCCTGTTCATTGATGAAGGATTTGGAACCCTCGATGCCGAGACGCTTGAGACGGCACTCTCGGCACTGCAGCTTCTGCGGACAGATTCAGGCCGCCAGGTCGGCATCATTTCCCACGTCGGTGCGCTTCAGGAGCGCCTCCAGGCACGCATTGTGGTGCAGCCAAACGGGGATGGAACCAGCAAGCTTAGCGTCAGCTAACCCGATTTGACCCCACGTTCAATCACGCTCCTCAGTTGCATCAGGTCCAATAGCCTGTTACAGCCGGGGAGCTTTTTGGGTTCCAGGCAGCTGTATTTGGTAGCTGCGAATTAGATCAGGCGAACCCAAAATTTGACTCCAAGTAGTTAATGTCGTGTAACAATCGAGTCGCTTGCGTCAATTTGCCGACAACACCTGTATTCTTTGTTTTGCTGAATGAAAAATCCCTGAACTTTCGTAGCTTCTCGACCGAAAGTTAAGGCATACGTAGTGTCTTTTGCCTCCTCAGGAGAGGTTGGATAATACGATGCTGGCTGTTAGGTTTACAGGTTGAGGTCAATGCAAAAAGTACTACGCCGTGCGTCCCGTCGCGTGTGGAACATCGCTGGAGAGGTCCTGCACTACCGCAAGCCCGATTTATCCCGGGCGGGTTATGTACGCGCATTCCCACACCAAGATGTTGTTGATTCCGTGCGGCAACAACTTGTAACGTCGCGTCCCCTGTCAAACACAACGGTTGGCCGGACAGATTACCTCAATGTAGCCGAAGGCATTGTCCGATTCTTTGCAAAGCATCAGCGCGAATCCGGAGAAATCATCGATCCAATTGACAACCTGGAACACCAATACAGCACGCCGTGTTTTGCTTTAGTTGTTGCAATCCTCAACAAACACAATCGTGCAAGCGACCTGACCGGCCGTGCGTGGAACGCACTTCTCGCCGCTGTGGAAGCTGTCAGCCAGAATAAAGCAGCCGATAATCACGGCGATTTCTATCTTTTCAATGCAGTGCAAGCCTTAAACATTCTTCGTGGGCTGTATCCAACGGACATTCGCATTGCAGTCATCGAAGCACGTATCCGCAAGGTTGCTCCACAAGATGCCTATCGCTACATTTACACACCGCAGCGAAGACATCTCCACAACTGGAATGCCATCGCAAGCTGTGGTGAAGTCCTGCGCGATCAGGCCGGTTTGGGAAAAGCTGATTTCCATGACCGGCATCTGGAACGGCAGCTTCTGAATTTTACGTCCGATGGGATGTACGTTGACCCGAATGTCCCAATGGTCTACGATGCCTTTCCACGCTTCTTCCTCGAGACCATTTTGCAGCAGGGTTATCGCGGCAAGCACCGGGATGCGATCAATGTTTTGCTTGAGCGCGGCGAGCTGATGTCGCTTCTGATGCAATCTCCCACGGGCGTTTTGCCAACGGGCGGCCGGACCAAGCAACACACTTGGGGCGACATTCAACAAGTCATCATTTTTGAAATTGCAGCGCGACGCTTTGCCAGCCGTGGAGACTATGTCTACGCAAAGGCATTCAAGCGCGGTGCACACCTGGCCTTTGCATCGACCCTCCGGTGGCTCCGACCAACTGGTGAGTTCCAAATCATCAAGAACCATATCCAGCCAGAACATCGTCAGGGGTATGAGCCATACTCACATCACTCGCAGTACAACCTGCTTCCGGCCACGATGCTTGCGCTTGCGGCAGATTTCGCTGATGAGAGTATTGATGAAGGCCCGACACCCTGTGAGTCGGGTAGCTATACCCTCGACATCCCGGCCT
>CAIYBQ010000248.1 GCA_903924445.1 uncultured Armatimonadota bacterium
AAGGGCAGTAATAAGTAGAGGGATTGTTTGTACAAGGGTGTTACTGATGTTGTATTGCGTTCCGATGGCGCCCTGGAGCAATGCCTGCGCGACAGCAACAGGGGATGCCCCGGCGATCATCACGATGCCAGCGCATGTTCCGGCAGCAATCAATATCCATAACAAGCTTATGCCGAGTGAGAGTGCTGAGTTCCGTATCATGCGACCGCACCTCCCATGAGGCGTCCGAGGTCTGCTTTGTCGACGCCAGCCGGGACCGTCTCACTCAGCCGCCCTTCATACAGCACCGCAATGCGGTCGGAAAGCGCCAGAATTTCATCCAACTCAGTGCTGATGAGCACGACCGCACAGCCAGCAGACGTCGCAGCTCTCAGTGCACGGTGGACATAGGCAATTGCTCCGACATCGAGGCCACGCGTCGGGTTCACAGCAACCAGCACGCGCGGCTTCCGGCTCATAGCACGCGCGATCACGACTTTCTGCTGGTTTCCACCAGAGAGGGTACTCACGATGCATGATGCATCCGCTGGTCGTATATCAAACCGCTCAATCTCACCCTGTGCGAAACGTTTGACAGCCGCCTGGTCAATAAACATCCCCAATGTTGTAAATGGCGGTTCGCTTACACGGTCGAGAAGGATGTTGTCTGCGATCGTCATCGACATGACGAGGCCATCCGTTTGCCGATCTGCGGGAATGTAGGAAACCCCGTTACGGAGAAAGTCCTGCGGCGTTACCTTTTGTTGTGCCGCGATAACCACATCACAAATGGTCAGCGACCCTTTTGAGAGGGGAGCGTTGCCTGTCAGCAGTGCGGCCAATGCATCCTGGCCATTGCCATCAACTCCGGCTATCCCAAAGATTTCGCCTTCTTGAATAGCAACATTTCCACTGCGGAGCGTTGAATCACCGGAAACCGCTGCGGCATCACGGAGCTCTACACGAACATTCTGATTCTCAGAGACGCTATTCCCCTCATTGCCGGCAGTGAGGACAGCGAATGCATTCGAAGCATCACCCACCATTTCACGTGCAAGGTCAGAGACATCGGTATCTGCCGTCAAGCACTCATGGACCACTTGTCCTCGCCGAAGGACCGTTACTTTATCTGCGACAGAAACAACTTCATCCAGCTTGTGGGTGATAATCACGACCGCGCTGCCTGTTGCCGCAATGCTGCGGATTGTTGCGAAGAACCCGGGTAGCTCTCCGGGAGTCAGTACGGCTGTTGGTTCATCAAGGAGGAGGATTTTCCGCTCTCCCTGCAGGGCTTTCAGGATTTCGAGACGCTGCTGGGCACCAATGGTTTGTGTGTCGATTCTCGCATCGAGGTCGATGTCCCAGCCGAACGATTCCGCTTGTGTGGCAATACGGCGGCGCACGGGTCCTGCCGGCCATCCAAACCATGCGCGATTTTCAACCATATCCGCTAGGATTAGGTTTTCTGTCGCCGACAGCGTCGGGACGAGCATGAAGTGCTGATGGACCATCCCGATACCGGCTTTGGCAGCATCCACAGCACTTGAGAACGCCACAGGGATTCCGTTCAGTTTGATGTCACCGCGTGTTGGTTGCGTAATCCCGGCGAGGATATTTAGCAATGTTGACTTGCCGGCACCGTTTTCACCCAGAATTGCGTGAATTTCGCCTGGATGCAGCGCAAGGCTGACATCGTTGAGCGCCACAAACCCACCAAATGTTTTTGTGATGTTGTGGATGGACAGGACAGGCTGCGACATTTCGCACGAAGTATACCTGTAGCCCAAG
>CAIYBQ010000249.1 GCA_903924445.1 uncultured Armatimonadota bacterium
CTAAAACGAAACGGGTTGCGGAGAACACGATTTAACAGGCATGTCAGGTGAAGGCGGCTTTTACGAGTGCTATTTGTGTTGATCCACCTCATTCGCGTCTCATGACACGAATGTGCGAGACGCACTGCGAAGGTATCGGGCACCAAATGGTCCAAAAAATAGAACGAAACGAGGTGTTAGTTACTGAACTAACACCTCCGGTACCCAGAACCGCAGCGCTAAGACGTATAACACACGGAGACAGGGTGGGTAATCGATGCAATTGCTTCAGACTGCAGAGAAGTAGCCATCGCACCTACCTAGCTGATGGTGTTCATTCGGCCATCATGACTATTCTTCCGCTTTTAGGATAGTTATGTAACGCATTCGAGATTCCAAACTTGAACGCAATGACACTTTGTGAAGGGACTCCATTGACACAAACATAACGGGAGATGGTTATGATCTGGAACCTCTAAGCCCCTCGCAACGAGGGCAACGCATCTGGGTGGTATCAAATTGTCCTTACTGTAAATCCGTTCTCGTTGCCTTTATCCAAACGGAAGCAACTGATGGATAAATTTGCCCTTGCAAATGACATCTAACGAAGGCAACCGTATTGCATTTGGATTCGATAGTACTATTGGTTCACTTGTGAGCTTTGTAACGTTTCACTGTTTGCTACGTGGACGATGGATAAAGTGTAGTATTCCTGTCCCCAGCAGTGCACCGAGCGTATCCCACATTACATCTGTGTACGTTGCCCCACGGCTCGGAACAAAACTCTGGTGAAATTCATCGGACAATGCATACAAACTTGAGATTCCAGCTGGTACAAGGCGCTCTCGTATAGTTGAATTCATCTTGATTCCAACCGATCGGCTGACTAGAAGGCTGAGGACAGCGTACTCAGTCACATGCGCTACCTTGCGGATGATGAAATCTGTGACATCAATCATCGCTGGCGTCATTTGCTGAGCAAGCCAAGGGAGAAAACGCCTAACAATGGATGCCAGCACAGGTCTGGTGTGGTCCGCTGACCCCAAATCGCTACTTACAATAAAGATAGCCAGCATCAAGATAACCATTGGGCCATGCCGGTAAATCGCTGTTCTCATACTGCTTTCCAACCAGTCAAGTGAGTACCTAGACGATGCGCTAGAGCATAAATCGTAAGGACCGGGTTAAAGGTCCCGTTCGTAACGTGGACGGACGCATCGCAGATATGGAGATTGCTGAAGCCGAAGACGCGTTGATTCTGATCGACGACTCCGCTTTTTTCAGACATTGACATTCTGCATGTTCCAGCCTGGTGCTGGCCTGCCGATCGAATCAGACCCCGTTGCGGTGTACCCGAAACATTGATCGCCCCACAGGCTTCCATGAGCGCGTGCGCCTTCTCGTACATATAGCGACTCGCTCGTATCGATTCAGGATGTGTATGACCACTAAGGCTTACCAAAGGCATTCCATACTGATCACTTTCGGCCCTCGAGATTTCTACGCGGCATTCCGGGGAAGGTATGTCCTGAATCGGTCCCTTGATATCCAGCATGTTGCGATAGCTCCCGGTCATCCACGATTTCGCACTCTCTCCATACGATGCCGTTCCCGGTGGACGATGGCGCTTCCAATACGTTATAGGCGTCATCACGAACTCATCCGCGAGCATTCCACCACCGACAACTCCGTCATTATCGTGAAGGAATTCCGTGACAGCAATCGTTGGACCAGGACCTATTCCATCCTGAATGGCATTAGTGAACAACCCTGTCACGCCAGTGTAGACATGTCCTTGAAGATTCCTGCCGATGTTCGGATTGTCGATCCCTGAACATAACAATAGTCGGGCTGTCTCGATTGCACCTGCCGCACAGATCAGCTGGTGACAGAGAAGTTCTACCTCACCATCAGCTTCGTTGATGATGGTCACGCTTTTCACATCGCCACCTGAGTGATGAATCTTTGTAACCACAGTGTTGGTCAACACGGTAAGGTTTCCAGATGCTAATCCACGCGTTATCCATGTGTTATGGGATCCATTCTTGGCACTGGTTGGACAAACGAAGCCGAC
>CAIYBQ010000250.1 GCA_903924445.1 uncultured Armatimonadota bacterium
AGGAAGTAGAGCAGCTCGGCATCGGCCTGTTTTCGCTCACGTGCCGTCGCAACCTTACGACCATAAATATTGAAATGGTTGGTCCAAAACTGGCACATCCGCTCTCGCAGCTGCCACTGAGAATAGGTGGAGCGGAGAATCGTTGCGGCAGACAGCTCGCTTAGCACTCGCGGCTGTGAGACATCCCGCAGTTCATAAATCGCTCCCGGCCGCAGGCAGGGAAGGCTGTTCAAGCGAAAATGTAGCCCCGTTGTTTCGGTCGGTTGCAGATAGCTCGCAGGCCCGATGACTTCGGTTGGGGGAGTCAGCTGTTTATCAATCCAACCATCAAGGCCGAGGGAAAGAACATCCTCGATGAGAGCTGGTGTGGGGCCGAAGCCTGCCCGCGACACAAGGTGTTTGGCGCGGACTCGATCTTGATTTGTTGTTTTGGTAGTTCGGTCAGGAAAGTATTGTGAGCGCGGATCAAGCGATGTCCTAACAGGTTTACAACCCGCTGCAAGCCCGGCCGTCGCGACAATCAGCGTTCGCCTGTCAAGCATCAGCCTGCCTGCGCTTCCGTTTCAAGGGAGCGGGACTGCTGCGTCTTGAGCGCCTTACGTACTCCGAGGGACCCACCAACAGACAGTGCAAAGAGGGCGGGGAAGAACAGCGCCCAGCCGATAAGGGGAACTAAGCCGGCCCCGATCAGCATTCCTGCGGCTTTCGCGGATGTTGCCATCCGGTTTCCCGCGACATCGGTCGAGAGCCGGTCAGTCAGCTCATCCATGATGGCTGCCGATCCCAAAATACCGTGTACGCCTGCCCAACAAGCAATCGCGATGCCAAGTATTTTGACAACCGCTGGCTGGGCATTCATCATTGCTACGCCACCGCCGACGGCGACAACAGTGATGATGCCTCCGATGATTCCGGTTTTAAGTGGGGTTGCCATGATGATCGAACGTACCACGGCTGTTCGGGATGGAAAGAGGTAGCGAGCAAGGATTATCGTCGACCAGAGCACGATCGCAACCGCAAATCCAAGTATGAGCGCATAGTTAACATCACCCTGTGTCATCCGGCGTCTTTCCCTTCGCGTAACACGTTACTGTACTACGTAAAAACAGGAATATTCAATCATTGATGGCTTTTCGTATCACGGTGTTCATGCGACTTGTATAATTGCTGGCATGGCACTCTCGAGCAACGCGAAGCAGCTCCTTGCATCCGCACCAACCTGCAGGATTTTGGTGGTTGGCGACCTGATGGTGGATGAGCATATTTGGGGCACTACTAGCCGTGTTTCACCGGAAGCACCGGTACTTGTCGTGGATGTCCAAAATGAGACATTAGCGCCAGGTGGTGCTGCAAATGTAGCACAGCAGCTGCTGGCTCTCGGAGCAAATGTTTTCGTCGCCGGAATCGTTGGACGCGATAATGCGGGCGATGACTTGTTGGCATTTCTTGACCGCTCTGGTGCGGATGTTTCAGCAGTTTTCAAAGCCGGTGACCGCCCTACAACCCGCAAAACGCGTGTCATTGCGGGGAGTCAGCAAATCGTTCGTGTGGACCGCGAAGTTCGGACACCCCTTGCAAGCGATCAGGTGGATGACTTCTGCAGCACCATCGAAGGCGTGTTCGAACACGTCGATGCCGTTTTGTTCTCAGACTATGAAAAAGGTGTCTTTACGGAGGCGATTGCGAGGCGATTGCTGGAACGTGCAAAGGAAAAGGGCCTAATCGTAACCGCTAATCCAAAGCCTCGGTCGGTGAGCTGGTTTGCTGGCGGCGACTTGGTACAGCTAAACCGCTCCGAAGCGGATGCCGCGAGTCGTTCCCACCGCTTTGCATCCCTGGATGAGCTTGACTTTCATGCTGCCGGAGCTGAGCTGCGCGGAGTTCTCGGGGTGATTAATCTTCTCGTGACGCGCGGACCAAAGGGGCTGACGGTTTTTCACGCAGATGGAACCGCTACAGATGTCCCAGCACACCCGGTTGAGGTTTACGATGTGGCCGGTGCGGGGGATTCTACATTGGCAGTTGCGACGATTGGCTTGGCTGCCGGTGGTGATGTTGCTACATCTGTTTTGCTTGGAAACGCAGCAGGTGGAGCTGTCGTACGTAAGAGTGGAGTCGTTTCAGCAAGCGTGGCGGAGATAGAAATCTTACTTTAACCCTTAAGAACGCCATCGCAGCATCCAACAATCGTCCACAGGAGCAGTTATGAATATTTGTGTCATTGGTACTGGTTATGTAGGATTGGTTACCGGCGTTGTTTTCGCTGACCTCGGAAACGATGTTGTCTGCGTCGACAAGGACGAGGCAAAGGTCAATCGCCTGCGTGCCGGCGACATGCCCATCTATGAACCCGGACTTGAAGAACTGGTGCTACGTAATGTCGATGAAGGCCGCTTGGTCTTCACAACGGACATCGACACCGCGGTTCGCCGCTCCGATGTCGTTTACATCTGTGTTGGTACACCGCCAAAGGATGACGGTTCCACCGATATGTCTCAGGTCGAAGGCGCTGCGCGCTCGATCGCTGCATCTATGGACCGCTATAAAGTCATCGTCAACAAGTCAACCGTTCCTGTTGGCACTGGCAGCTTTGTCCGCGAGGTCATCGAACAGAATCGCCGCCGCAACGTAGACTTTGATGTTGTCTCCAACCCTGAGTTCCTCCGGGAAGGCAGCGCCATCCAGGATGCATTCAACCCAGACCGCATCGTTGTGGGAGCTCCTAACCAAAACGTCGCGATGAAGATTATCGAGCTCTACGCTCCGCTTGAGCGCCCGATGATCATCACCGATGTGGCCTCGGCAGAGATTATTAAGTACGCATCAAACGCCTTCCTTGCAATGAAAATCTCCTTTGCTAACTCGATTGCTAACCTCTGTGATGCAGCAGGTGCAGATGTCGTTCAGGTGATGAAGGGTGTTGGGCAGGATAAGCGTATTGGCGCGGCCTTCCTCAACGCTGGAATCGGCTATGGCGGTAGTTGTTTCCCGAAGGACACCACAAGCCTTCTCCACACCGCGAATGCGGCTGGCGTACCATTCCCACTCCTTGAAGCAACCGTCGCAACCAATGAGCTGCAACCAAAGCGCTTTGTTGATTCGATTGTTACCTGTATGGGCGGTGTCGAAGGACGCAAAATTGCGGTTCTTGGACTTGCCTTCAAGGCCAACACGGATGACATGCGTGATGCAAAGTCCATCGATGTAATCCTTGGCTTGCAAGCACACGGCGCTACCGTCTCTGCATTCGATCCAATCGCTGCCGACAACTGCAAGCGTTACTTGCCAGAGCTGCATTATGCGCGCTCAGCCTTTGAGGCTGTCGAAGATGCGGATGCGGTCGTTGTCGTGACGGAGTGGAATGAGTTCAAGCAGATAAATCTTGAAAAGCTCAAGGCCACGATGAACGGTAACTGGCTCTTTGATGGACGTAATCTCTACGATCCTGAGAAGGTCAAGCGACTTGGCTTCCAGTATGTAGGTGTTGGTCGAGGCTATAAGTGCCCTAACCAGGAAAAGGCCGCTGGTCAAAGCGCTGCGTAGCCTGCACTAACGACGCTCACAAACAATCACACCTCCAGTGTCAATATTGATACTGGGGGTGTTGTCTATTTGGAATCTTAGAATGGCATTTGGAGGTCATTCGAATCAACGATGGGGGCATCAGCCGTCGGAAAAGATGAGAAGCAACGGGTTTAGTGGTCAGGCACATGCGTGGTGTGCCTAGTTAAAAAGGAAACCGCCTCTCACATGTGAGAGGCGGCAGTACACCCGAAGGGATTCGAACCCCTGACCTTCTGGACCGCAACCAGACGCTCTAATCCACTGAGCTACGGGTGCAACGAGGAGAATATTATCCTGTCAGAGGCATTGAGTCAAGCCTTATTACAGCTTTATCTCAACCGTACCTGTTATTCCTACTCCGAGGACACGGGAAAGCTTTCCTGGGTCATCCACGCTGCGGTTGTCGATTGGAACAAGCCCGCGGACACGGATGGTTACGCCGATGCGTGTTTGTCCTTCGAGCTGTGCAACAGCCTTAACTTTTTCGACCAGCTGAACCGGGCCCTGTACCTGAGCGGCACCAGCAAATGCACCCTTGCCAACGGTCAGAATGGGAACGGTCTTCGTGATGTACGCTGGGTCATCATTCTTGTTACCGGTGACTTGGTTGACAAACTTGTCAATGTCACGGCCGTTTTTGTCTACAATCGCGATCACCGCGGCGCCCTTGAAGAGCTTGTCGATTTGGGCATGTGCCAGCGAACCGCCGATAAAGCCCATCGCCAACAACCCGGTGCCAATGGCAACCATTTTTGTTTTGTTCATAACCATCAATACGCCCGGTTTTGGCAAATTGTGACCACCTCTGGAAACAAATTTTTTGCGCATGCGTCATGACATCCATCACACGCTACAATGTGCCGTGGATGATGCTTCTGTAGACAAAGGCTTGATGTCGTGCGTGCATTGTGGGTTTTGCCTCGATGCCTGTCCTACTTATCGCTTGACCGGCGATGAATCGGATTCTCCCCGTGGGCGTCTGGCGCTGATGCGAGGCGTTCATGAAGATAAGCTGTCTTTGACTGGCCCGGAAGCAAATGCTCCCGGTGGTGTTGGTTATCATCTCGATCGCTGCCTCGGCTGTAGGAGCTGCGAAACAGCGTGTCCAAGTGGCGTTCCGTATGGCGAGCTCCTCGAGCATTTCCGGGATGACCAAGAAGCGCAGACCCAGCGGACACTAGGCGATTCACTTCTTCGCAAAAGCCTCTTGATGCTCCTTACAAGTCCCCCAAAACTCCGCTTTGCACTCTCAGCCGGACGCATTACTGGCGGTCGCATTCCCGCCCCAGCAGCGGCATTTGTCGGACTACCATCCGATACCCGTTTGCCAATCCCGCAGGACCTCGCTACAGCGTCTGCATCGATGCCGATCTTCACACCGGCCGTTGGTACAAAGCGGGGAGCCGTTGTCCTTCTGACGGGCTGTGTGATGAGCGTGCTGTACAGCCCTGTTCATGCAGCAACTGTGTTTGTCCTCGCCCAAAACGGTTATGATGTCCACTGCCCGGGTGAGCAGGGGTGCTGCGGCGCTCTGCATGGTCACCAAGGGGCACTCGCAGATGCCAAAGTCAAAGCTAAGGGACTCATCGACCAAATCGATGGGCTGGATGTCTCCGCCATCATTCTAAACTCAGCAGGCTGCGGGTCGTTCATCAAGGACTTCCACAAGCTTCTTGCGCACGAGGATCGCTGGGCTGATCGCGCGACTGCATTTGTCAGCAAAGTACGGGATATCTCTGAATTTCTCGATGAAGTTGGTCCGGTTCCGATGACGCATCCAGTGGCCGTGCGCGCAACGTACCACGATGCCTGCCACCTTCGTCACGGGCAACGCATCGCCGATGCCCCACGTCGACTACTAAGAGGCATTCCCAGCCTCAACCTCATCGAATGCGCAGACCCGGATCAGTGCTGTGGCAGCGCAGGCGTCTACAACTATCTAGAGCCTGAAATCGCTGCCAGCGTTCTCTCTGCAAAGCTTGACACACTCCTTGCAACACGCGCCGAGCTGATTGTCACTGCTAACCCCGGCTGCCTCGCGTGGATTGATCAGGGAATCGCGAAGCGAGCTAAACAAGGCTTGTTGTCACCCGGTACCAAAGCTCCAGACATCCTGCATCCAGTACAGATCTACGCCAAAGCTTACGGTTTTCCGTCCTGAAAACCCTGCGGGCGGCATACGCCATCTGACACCGCAGGGGTAGAATGCAGTGGTTTCCAACGCTAATCCAGCACAGGGAACTGCAAACTGCATGAACCAAAATCCGAACCCGACGCAAACTCATCAAGGATCCTTGCCATCATCCGGTCCAACCGCGACGTCCGACAATCTGGATCTCCTCTTCAACGTCCTGCCACCCGATGTCGCAGCCGCCATTCAGGGACACCCGGAGGGAACGCGCGTCATAGAAGTCGTCCTCGATCTCGGCCGGAAAGTCGAAATTCGTTTCCCAGACCAGGTCTGGGAGCCATTCCCGGATACGGAAGTTACCGCGGATGACATCGCAACGGTTGTCGAACTGATCAGTGACTTTGGCGCAGACAACCGCGCAGGCATTGAGCGCACTCTCCACCGCATCTCAGCCATTCGAAACCGCAAGGATGAAATCGTTGGCCTGACGTGCCGCGTTGGCCGAAGTGTCCACGGAACGGTTGACATCATCCGGGACATCGTCGAAAGCGGACAGTCCATTCTCCTCCTTGGTCGCCCAGGCGTTGGTAAAACCACCAAGCTTCGTGAGACTGCACGCATTATCGCCGATGAGCTTGGCCGCCGCGTGGTCATCGTGGATACATCCAACGAAATCGCCGGAGATGGCAACGTCCCACATCCAGCCATCGGACGCGCACGCCGGATGCAGGTAAAGCGACCTGAACTTCAGCATTCC
>CAIYBQ010000251.1 GCA_903924445.1 uncultured Armatimonadota bacterium
CTTGATGTACTGCCGGTAGTACTTATTTTGCGATGCATGTTCACGTGCATCCCGTCGGAGGGCGATTAAATCAATCTTTGGCAAGGTCTAACAACTTCCTGAACCGCGACTAGGTGCCACACCTTATGAGAGGACGCCGTGGAACCTACCGCAGCCAGTACGTCCTTAGCGAACACGCAAGCCGAGGAAGGTCGCCGCCTGCAAGGCCATGAAGAGATTCTGGACATTGAAACCACCGCCGCCGCGCTTACTCGGGATGTAAATCAAATCTCCCGGTTCAACCGCGACATTTAGTTTCTGGTTGCCCTTTTGCAGAATCTGCTCAAGGTCAACATTCACGACATCCGGTTTATCCGAACCAGGTTTCTGCCGCAACAGCTGCGCTTTCTTCAAGTCAGCACCTTGCGCTACATTTCCAGCAAGCTGAAGCGCTTCAACGATGTTGAGCGTGGTTTCTTTGTCCGGATAATCCTGAAGGCCTGGCTTTCCAACGGCGCCTGACACCATAAACTGAGCTTTGAGTGGTGGAAGGAACAAGGTATCGCCGGCTTGTAGCTGTACAGGTGACACGGTTCCAGCCGTCGCAATTGTCGACAGATTCACCGGAATCTGTTGCCCCGCACGCAGGATCATGGCCTTCGAGAGAAGTGCCTTGGGCGTTGCACCACCCGCTGCCACGAGCACAGAAAGGACACCGGGGTCTTTCGGCAATGGCATCGGGCCAGGCTTTTGAACCTCACCAAGCACCTGAATATGCGTTTTAGCAATATCCAATTCCTGGAACCACAAAATGTCGCCATCGAGGAGAACTTCGTTCTCCGTCAAATCCAGCTGACCAAGCAGCTTGACCAAATCGATCTTCTTTGGCATCCCGTTACGAAGGAGGGTGCAGGTGACCCACTCCGGGCGATCCTGGTTGATTACACCGATCGCACCAATGACATCGATGAGGCGGGAGCCTTCCTTGATACCGACTTTGCCCTGATTACGTGCGGCACCGATCACGATGATGCCAATCTGAGGCGGAGGAAGCTCGCGAATACTGACTAAAACCTCAGGTCGCTTCAGCTCCTTGCGCACGATGGCGAGGATCTTTTCTCTGAGCTCAGGTGCAGTTAAACCGGCAACATCGATGTCTCCCGAGTAGGGATACGTAATCTTGCCATCTCCGCGGACGGTAGCCACGATGGAATACTCATCCTCACCAAGCACCTTAATGGTTACTTCATCGCCCACGCCAATCTTGTGCGCCTGCGTTTGTGCGATAGCCGCAAGCGGCATCACACCAGCAAGCATCAACCCAGTGACTGCACCCAGAACAAATGTGCGCCTAACCATGTGTCGATCCCTCATCCGTGATTGACCCGCTCGTCGAAAGGACATCCGCCACCGTAAACCCACCGGTCACCGGCGTACGCGGGGCGCTGTGAGCACCGTTCATCAATGGCAGCTTGCGGTAGGTCTCTTCCCAGTTTGGCAATGTAGACTCTGCAGCTTCAATGGTCGCCGTCGCAGCACTCTCACCAACCTGCGGTGCATACGGTTGGGAGTAAGCATAGTAGCCATATCCATAGCCGTAACTGTAGCCATAACCGTAGCCGTAACCATAACCACGCTGGCCCGTCGGCGCTTTGTTGACGACCGAACCGAGAACGTTGATACGCGCCTGACGCAGCATCTCCATGGCCTGCTTGGCGTTGGAACGGCGCGTTTCACCCGCACCAACCACAAACAGAATGCCATCCACCTTGCTCGCAAGAAGCGTTGCATCCGCAACCGCAAGCGTTGGAGGCGCATCGTAGAGAACGATGTCAGCCAGCTCTTGCAGAGCGTTGATGACCTGCTGCATACGGTCAGAGCCAAGCAGCTCAGCCGGGTTTGGAGGCGTTGATCCTGCAGGGATGATACGAATCGGCGAAAGAGGAGTTTCCTTGAGAACATCAGCGATGGTCGCCGACCCAAGCAAAAGGTCCGTCAAACCAGGCTTCTTCTCAACCTTGAAAATCTTGTGCTGCTGCGGACGCCGAAGGTCAGCATCCACAATAATGACACGCTTGCCATCGAGCGCAAGGGCCATCGCAAGGTTTGCCATCGTGGTGGACTTACCTTCACCAGGCACACTGGATGTAACACCCAGGCTGCGGATAGGAGCATCAATGCTTGCAAAGCCGAGGTTAGTTCGCAGTCCACGATAGCACTCAACAATCGGCGAGAACGCTTTTTGTCCAGCGATCAGACGAAGACCTTCCTCTGGAATACTTGGAACAGCACCAAGTGCCGTCAGACGCAGACTACGCTGTACATCTTCAGGAGAGTTGATCCGGTCATCCAGGTATTCCTGAAGCAATGCAAAACAGACCGCAAAGAACAGTGCCAACAGGACGCCGAGTCCGATGTTCTGTAGTTTCTTAGGGCGGATTGGTGCACCGGGAACCGATGAACGGGAGATAATCTTTGCTGGCTTACGACGGGCTTCTTCACGGAGCTTGAGCTCGGCAATCTTCGAGTCGTACATCTTGAACTCGCTCTGTGCCATTTCGAGTTCGCGCTGAATCCGGCCCATCTCGAGCTGCCAGTTAGGGAAGTTCCCCAACCGCTCACGTGCCTTGCTAACATTTCCGGCGAGGCGCTGCGACTGGACCTGAAGACCACGGATCTGGAAGTCCAGATCTGCCATTTTTGTCTTCGTCGATGCGTACTCAGGGTTTATAACCGCTGAGCGGACACCAAGCGTGTCGACGGCTTTCTGGATACGGCGCTTGAGAATATTCGCCTTAATGTCCAACTGAACGACATTAATGTTCGTCGGCTGGTACTTCTCAAGGAGAATCGTCCGCTGCATATCCAGCTCATCGAGCTGCGTCTTCAGACCCTGTATCTGGGCATCAGCCTCAGGGTTCTCAACATTTGAGAGACGCTTCGGCGCAATCGCAAGCTGCTCAGCAAGCAGCTCGCGCTGACTCGTCAAGGTAGCAATCTGGTTCTGGTTTGCCTGTAGCTGACCCTCAGCAGCAGTCACATCCGCTAACTGAAGCTCCTGCCCCTTCGTCAGCTCAACAACCTTATATTGGTTCTTGAAGTTGGCGAGGTCTTTCTCAAGCTTTTCCATCTTGGTACGGGCTTCACCACCATTGCGCTCGGCAAACTTGCGGGCTTCCGTTACCTGTGCGAGGTCGTTGTCTGCTACTTCATGGATGTAGTAATCCAAAAGGACATTGGGAGCATCACCAACCAGCTTCGGGCTCGAACCCTCAGCATAGACCTCGATGATTTCCGTTCCCTCAACAGGAGCAATCGAAAACGCAGGGAGGCGGCCACCAAGGCGACGCGCAACTTCACCCTGAATTTCGCCATCCTGAAGCAGCTGGATCTGCGTTGCAACCGAATAACTCGGTGCTACCGCAAGCAGCGCAGAAAGTGGATTGTCCGTATTGATGGAGTTGAGGCTGGCACTTTGACCAGCAACCAACAAACGGGCACGGGACTGATAAACGGGAGGTGTCAGCAATGTTACGACGACACTGATCACGAGAATCAGGAGAAACGTCTGAATGAAAATTGCTCGACGACGACGGAAAACGTCGATGTACTCGCGTACAGAAACGGATGCGGTCTGTTCTTCGCTGGGGTTAAAGCGGTCTTCCATAGGGCCTTTTGGTGTCGAACCGACGATACGCTGAACCATGGAACATCCTCTGTACGCGCCCCAAGTTACTCAATCTACGGTGCGTCCAGTGTATCGTACCCAAGGTTAACGATTGCTTATACATCGCAAATATCGCACACCATCAAGACTCTGACAAGAGTAATTAATTCTAAATTAAACGTTACGTTTGGCCAAACCGCTCACAGTGCCACATTCCCTCACATAATGTCACTTATTCACCATCTAAACGAAAGTAGATGTGTAAAAACATCACTCGACAAACCTTACATTGGCTTGAATCGCTGAGACCGACGATTCAACTTCTGTCGCAGAGCATTGGCGTTTGCTTTACGGTTGGCAGCTGCCTGAAGGCCCTTGTTTGCCGCTGCGACATCGCCACTTTCACGCAGCGCGCACGCCAAAACATAACGAATTTCATCTGATTGCGGAAACGCCGCAGCCAAGCCTTTCAGCATCGGTACCGCTTTGTCTGCACGCCCGGATGCAAGCATCGACTGACCAAGCGCCACCCCAGCCTGAAGCTTTTGAATCGGTTTGTCCGTTTCCTGAATAACTCTTTCTAAAGCAGCTTCGCCCTTGTCACGCTGCTTCCTGTCACTGCCAGCATGCGCCGTCCGTGCAAGCCCTGCCTCTAAATGCCAGTCGTTACCAGCATCCGCAGAGTCTCCATACGCATC
>CAIYBQ010000252.1 GCA_903924445.1 uncultured Armatimonadota bacterium
AACCGAGCGCTCGGCAAAGATCGCGGCTGAGGCAGCCCTAAAGCCTTTGCAGGACCAGCTGGCAAGCGTTCAAAAGGAAAAACAGCAGCTGGATACGCGCATCACCGATGCACAAGCGAGCTTGAGAAAAGCTGACGCGGATGTCGCAGCGGCAAAAGCTGACCTCCAAAATGCACAAAGCAAAGCGACAGCGCTGCAAGCTGACATCGCGGCTAAAGAGCAAAGCATTGCAGAGGTGACTGCTGTTCGGGACTCCCAGCAAACACAGCTCGCAACGCTGAATGCGCAAAAGGATGCCCTTACCAATAGCGAGACCGGGCTCAAGGGACGTATCGCGGGACTAGAGTCCCAGCTCGAGACGTTACGTGCTCAGCTACAGGAAGCGAATAACCGGATTGCTGCTGCAAGAGCTGAGCTGCGCACTGAAGAAGCAATGAAGGATTCCTACAAGCTCCTCGGAACCGAGATTGCCAAAGAGCTGAAGGAGAAGATTCGTGAGGAGTCCGGCCAGGAGCTGGAGGAGCAGCGCAAGTCCATCGAGGAGCTGACAAAGCCTTACACCGAAGCCATGGAAGCGCTGAAAGCTCAGACCGAAGAGCTTCTTAAGGGCCGCACGGAATCCGATACGATCTTAAAGCAACACATCGCCGATCTTGCCAAGCAAGCCGAACAGATGACCCGTGTGTTCTCACGTCCGAAGGACCGTGGAAACTGGGGCGAGCTGCAGCTGGAAAATGTGGCTGAGAGCGTCGGCCTGCGTCTCGGCGTTGACTATGTCCGTCAGCAGCAGGTGCGCGTGGGAAACCAAACACTCATCCCGGATATGGTCGTCTCGCTCCCAAGCGGCAGCAAAGTGGTGATCGACTCGAAAATGCCGATTGACCAGTTTGACAAGGCGATGCAGGCGGAGTCTGAGGAGGAGCAGGTCGCATTGCTGCGCGAGCATGCCAAGGCGGTGCGCAAGCACATCGATGACCTCTCGGGCAAGCAGTATCACCATCACTTTAAGGGTGTGGATCACGTGATTCTCTACCTCCCGACGGAGGCGCTTTACCACACCGCTATCGAAGCTGACCCAGATCTGATCAAGTACGGGTTGGATAAGCGCGTTGTGCTTACATCCCCTGGACTGCTGATCGGTCTGCTGCGCACGACGGCATGGGTCATCAACCAGCACACCTTTGCACAAAATGTCGAGGAGATTCGTAAAGAGGGCGCCAACCTCTATAAAGGCGTCGCGTCGTTTATCGGGCATTACCACGCAATTGGGAAGAGTATAAAGACGGCGGCAGATAAGTACAACGATGCAACCGGAAGCCTCCAGCGCAGTGTTCTGGCGAAGGCACGCAATCTCCATAAGCTGGGCGTCGCGGATGCGCAGAGCCAGCTGCCGGATGTTTCGCCGCTCCTCCTCGAACCGATGAAGGATGTTCAGCTCGATCAAAAGGTGCTGGATGCGATTGGGGCGGTGGATGACACGGTTTCCGATGACGATGCGCTGCTGTTGCTCGAGGGTGAAAGCGTATCCGATGACAGCGTCTGACACGCCTAAGTGAACATGTGATCTGTAAACCTGCTGAATGGACCATCGCAAATCCAGCGCATCCACGCTAGAGTATGTTTCCCTGACATCGCCGACTAGGTGTTAGGATGAACTAAAGGTCGTCAGCATTAAGCACAAATTCAGTTCGGTTCGTATATCGGTAGGTGTGTCCGCAGTCAGCATTTCGTTCGTAACCAATGTGGGCTCGCCGAATGAGCAAACGCATGGAGCAACCGAAAGCCGCACATCGAAGTCCCTAAGGCACTGTCATTCCCATTTGCATAGCGCATGTTCTGACGGGCTAGCTGCGAATGTCACTCGGTGGGAAATTGCCTGTGAATAAGCTATCCGATGCGTCAGTCGCTGACTTGGTCATTGATGCTGCAGAGTGCCAGAAGATTCTTGCATCCACAAAGCAATTCTCATCCCGCCACGCGCTCCACAAACTAGTACTCGCCTTGGCCGTGTCACGTCGCAATACGTTGACGCTGCATTTTCATACATTCATCACCAGAGTGCTCGGGGTCTCAAAGCCAGCCTACTTTCATGGCGAAACGCGGAGCGGAGTCCGGTTTCTCGGAGATTATTTCGATCTCGATTGTGCATTTTGGGAGTCCCGGAAAAACCATAGCCAGTCGGTCATCGACCTGCTCGCGAGCTCTGTCTTCGAGTATTCCGAAACGTGTCAGAGTGCGGTGGGTTATACATTTATTGATGTTGGATGTAATGGCGGAGTCCTGTCAGCATCGGTGATGCGTCACTTAGCGCATCGGGAGGCAGAATCCGGCCCGGTTGAGCTGGTTGCCATCGAAGCAAACCCTGAGACGGCGATTCGTGCCGCTGGTACATTTGCGCTCAATGACCTTAGCCTGGTGCATCTGGCGCGTTTCGCCGCAGGTGATGCGTATGGAGCTGTGGACTTTCTGAGTGCCGATGGCCTTTCAGGGCAGGCATCCATTCACAGCATCGATGCCAAGCTTGTTCGCTCAGTTGACAAGTACCCAATCCGCAAGATCAGCGTTCCGCAGAGACCGTTGGATAGTCTCATCCAAGGCGGGTTTATCAAGAAGCCAGTTGCCTGCATTAAGATTGATGTTGAAGGCCATGAGCTTGCCGTCATCCGGGGAGCCCGTAAGCTTTTGAGCGCGCACAGACCGTTTGTGTTGTGTGAGTACAACCCTCGGACGGCGAGTGCCGCGGGGTGGAATGCCCTTGACCTTCGCGAAGAAATCGAAAGTGCGATGGGGCCGTGCCAGTTCACTGTGATGCATTATGATGCTCCGCCGACGGAGTTTCCGCCTAACCCAGACAGTGGTGACATCGTGGATATATTGGTTCGCCCTTTGTCGCGCGATGTCTAATTCGCAGTGTGAAAGCATCTCGTTTCTATGCATCTAATGGTTGATCCAGCTCGGGTCATTCGGTAGGCCGTTTTCGGGGCTGCGGGAACTCCGCGGTGTTGAATCTTGTCAATAGATGTATGGCTCAGGAACGTATCGATCTATCGGCAGCTGGCGGTTATGCGACGGGAGACATTTTGCTGTCCGCTGAGCGCAGCGCATTTGGCAAAAAACGGCCTGTTCCATTTCGTGTTCATTATCCCCTTGCGGGAGAAAACCACGCGGTTGTTGTCATTTCGCATGGCGCGGGCGGCGATATCGATGGACATTTTGCGCAGGCAAAACACCTGGCATCCCATGGCTTTGTCAGTATTTGCGTGGAGCATGTCGGGAGCAATCTTGGTCGGATGACCGCTGGGTTGCGGCTCGCCAAAAATCTTCGGGATATGACACACGATGCCGATGAGGCGCGTAACCGCCCGGCGGACATCTCGTTTGCGATTGATAGTGCAATCGAATGGAATAAAAAGCATCCGGTGCTGAAGCGACGGATGGATACGAAGCGTATTGCTGTCATGGGACATTCGTACGGGGCTTACACGGCGATGGTTGTATGCGGTATTCGGCCTGCGCTTACGTGGTTCAAACCGGTCATCGGTTCTGGAAAAGGGCTTGCCGACAGCCTGCGTGACAAGCGTGTGAGCTGTGGCATTGCGTTGTCGCCGCAAGGTCCGGGAGAGCCATTTTTTGTCAAGGAGAGCTTTGCAACGCTTGCCGTGCCGCTTCTTGGTATTTCGGGAACGGATGACCGTCAGCAAAGCGGTGAGCCTCCGGAGCATCGGAGGGATGCTTTTTCCTTATGGCCAGCGGGTGGGCATGTGTTTGTCTGGCTTGCCAATGCAAAGCATGTGGACTTTACGGATTCGACGGGGAGTGAGCGGAGGATGTTGCCATCCAGTACGCGTGAATCCGTGCAACACATCACTCGCGTCGCGACCCTGATGTTTCTGAGCACGCATTTGTCATCGGGCCCGCGCAAAACGGATGGCCTCTCTGTGTCATCGCTTCGGCGTTACCTTCGGGGGGCGGTTGAGTCGGTCTCTGTTCTGACAAAGCCTCCCGCCGCCCCGCGGCAATAGCGCCAACCAACCTCACCCCTCCAGCAGCTCATCCAGTTCGGCCCGGCAGTGGCGGAGCAGCTCGAGGTCTTCCGTGAGGCGGTTTTTGGGGTCGCGGCTCGCGTAGAGCTCCTGCACAATCTCAAGCTCGGTGACGCGGCTGGTGACCATCGCATTCATCGCGCGAAGCATCGCTGCTGATGCACTCTCACGTCCAGTACTCATACTGTCACTTGTAGGCTGCGCTTTGCGGGATCGTGTGAGGAGGATGGACAATGCGCTCGCGGCCGCGTGGCCAAGCGTCGTCGATGTCAATATCCGTGGCGACAGATTCCGCATTTGGTGCGTCAGCGTCCCCGCCGGGTTGCCACTTGCGATCAGGAGCAGCTGGCTAACATTCGTAGCAGCATCCGTTCCGCTCGACAAAAATGCATCCAGCTCCGCAAGGCCTGCTGAGTCATCCGCAGCCACCACGATTCGGACATCTCCAAGCTCGGTTGATGTATCCGCAACGGTTACGCCATAGCCGCGCAAGGCATCGATAAATGCCGCAACAAGCGCCGCGCCGCCATCCGCGTAACGGGCCTGCTCCAAAACCTGAAAACTGATATCGGACATCTGGCATTCCTCCATGAGACAGAGACATTACAGCGCGAAGCGGACATCCCTCGCCAATTTCACTCTGCGCAGGTTAGACTGCACGCAGGCGATTCTGCTCAGCGATGACGCTGGTCGAACACGCACGAAAAATCCGTGATGCCACCCAAAAGCCAAATGTCTACATCCACCACCATACCCGACCCAACAAGCCCAAATTGGCAACGCACCGCCTGGCTGATCGTTGCCCTGCTCGCACCCGTTGCGCTCCTCAACTATTTCGACCGGCAAATGCTGGCCGCGATGAAATCGAGCGTCATGCAGGACATCCCGAGCGTCGGCTCGGATGCGAACTGGGGATTAATGCTCGGGCAGTTTAAGTGGGTCTACGCGGCGATGAGCCCGATTGGCGGCTACCTCGCGGACCGTTTCTCACGTCGCTGGACGATTTGTGCAAGCCTGCTCGCCTGGTCTGTCATCACGTGGCTGACCGGACACGCGACGACCTATGAGCAGCTGATGTGGTCCCGCTCAGCGATGGGAATCTCCGAAGCGTTTTATATCCCCGCGGGCCTTGCGCTAATCGCCGACTTCCACTTTGGCTCCACCCGCGCGAAAGCCGTCGGCTGGCACCAAGCCGCCATTTACTGCGGCGTGATCCTTGGGGGCTTTACTGGTTACATCGCGGACAGCCCAACCCTCGGCTGGCGCTTTGCCTTTGATGCCGCTGGTATCGTCGGAATCATCTACGGGATCGTGCTGTTCTTCTTCCTAAAAGATGCCCCACGTCCGGCAGGCACAGCTAGTATGGTTGTCGAAAAGCCATCCGTTGCCGCGAGCGCAAAAGCCTTGTTCGGCAATCCATCCTTTATCTTGATGGTCCTCTACTTCACTCTCCCAGCGCTCTCCGGGTGGGTGGTCCGCGACTGGATGCCCGCCATCCTCAAGGACAAATTCCATATCGGACAAGGCCTCGCGGGTGTCAGTGCCACGCTTTACACCAACCTTGCCGCGCTCGGTGCGGTCTTCCTCGGCGGCTACCTCTCGGACAAGGCGATTCGAAAGAACATCCGAGGGCGTATTTTTGTGAGCGCCACCGGGATGGCACTGATTGTCCCGGCCATTTTTGGCGTTGGGAATGCGAGTTCGCTCGGGATGGCGATTGGGTTTCTGATGCTCTTCGGGGCCGGGTGGGGCCTGTTTGATGGCAATAATATGCCGATTTTGTCGCAGGTCGTTCGGCCTGAGCAGCGCGCGACGGCGTATGGCCTGATGAACCTGGTCAGTATCAGCTGCGGCGGGCTCGCGGACTTCTGGTTTGGCAAAATGCGGGATGCCAAGATTCCGCTGAATGTCATTTTCGGGATGTTTTCGCTCACCGTCATCGTGAGTGTTGGCTTGATTCTATTGGTTCGTCCGAAGCCAGAGCTGTCCGCCGACACGCAGCCTGCCGGACACTAACATCATTAGCAAAATGGAAACCCTTCTGCAGTTCCGCCGCATCGCGGACATCCCAAATGCCCGCGGCGTCGCCGCGCCGTTTGCCGGTGTCCTGAACACTGCCTTAGTCGTCGCCGGCGGAGCGAATTTTCCTAAGGCGTATCCGTGGGAACGTGGCGCCAAGGTCTGGCACGATCGGATTTACCGTTTGCGTGAACCGGATGCCCGCTGGGAAACCATCGGTCGTCTCCCGCAACCGCTCGGCTACGGGGCGAGCTTTACGGTGGATGGCGGCGTTGTTATCGCGGGCGGCTCGGATTCTGGTAGGCACTATACAAGCTGCTGGCTGATGACGGAGCGCGGTGGGCAGATCGTGTTCGAGCCCCTGCCGAGTCTTCCGATACCAATCGCAAATGTGGGATTTGCCAAGCTTGGAAACCTGCTGGTTGTCGTGGGTGGGCAGGAGACGCCAGCATCGACAGCGGCGAGTAAGCGTGTTTTCGCCATGGATTCCACCGCCTTTGGAAAAGGCTGGTTTGAGCTGCCTCCGCTTCCGGGACCCGCACGCATTCTGCCCGGTGTTGGTGTTGTCGCCGACTCGATTTTTGTGTGTTCTGGGGCTGATCTGCACCCGGGACCGGATGGCAAAGCGGTACGCAAATACCTCCGGGATTGCTATCGGTACACGGGGTTTGGTGGCTGGAAGCGGCTGGCGGATTTGCCAAAGGCAGCCGTTGCGCCGCCATGTCCGCTGCCTCAGATCGCGGATGGCCTTGCCGTGTTCTCCGGCGATGATGGCTCCCGCGCGTGGATTCCGCAGCCGGTGCATCCGGGGTTTGATGCGGACATTAACTTGGTGACGAGTAAGGGAATCCGTGCGCTTGGCAGTGCTCCATTTGCCCATGTCACCACTACAGCCGTTGCGTGGCGGGGCAGTTGGGTCATCCCGAGCGGAGAGATCCGCCCGGGAGTACGCACGCCAGCCGTCTGGATGATTACATCACCGGGCGAGTAACCATCAGTTGTTGGTCTGCAGCCTGTCGATGACATCCTGCGACACGACGGGTTCAGCCGGTTTGTTGCGTTTACCTGTCAGCTTCGCAACGCGGTGTTCGTAGCAGCTTCTCTCCCACGCCCGTCGGCGAAGAAATTGGATTCTCGTGTAGCCCAGTAGCGTCGGCTCCGCTGAAAAGTCCAAATCAGGCTGGTCATACACTGGCCGATCCCATTCGTATTG